>NZ_WBKS01000161.1:0-12229 GCF_008868145.1 Micromonospora sp. AMSO1212t | reverse complement strand
GCACCAACGCGCGCCCCATGTGACAGTCCTCTCCACCCCGGATGGTCCCGCCCACGGTAACGTCGCCCCCACCGCACAGGGGAGAAGGGCATTGACCTCCGTCACCATCATCACCGGGGGAGGGCGCGGCATCGGCGCGGCCACCGCCCGCCGGCTCGCCACCGAAGGCCACGACCTGGTCATCGGCTACCGCGCCGACCACGCGGCCGCCGAGGCGGTGGCCGCCGACGTACGCGCCGCCGGCCGCCGCGCGGTCACCGTCGCCGCCGACACCACCGACCCCGACGAGGTACGCCGGATCTTCGACGCCGCCGACCGGCTCGGCCCGCTCACCGGCCTGGTCAACAACGCCGGCGTCACCAGCCCGATCGGCCCGTTCACCGACCTGCGCGTCGACGACCTGCGCGAGGTCGTCGACGTCAACCTCATCGGGTACGTCCTCTGCGCCCAGCAGGCGGCCCGGCGGCTCACCCGCGGTGGCGCCATCGTCAACGTCTCCTCCGTGGCCGCGACGCTCGGCTCACCCGGGGAGTACATCCACTACGCCGCCGTCAAGGCCGCCACCGACACCCTCACCGTCGGGCTCGCGAAGGAACTCGCGCCGCACGGCATCCGCGTCAACGCCGTCGCCCCCGGGATCATCCGCACCACGATCCACGCCCGCTCCGGCGTGCCCGACCGCCCGGACAGCGCCGCCGGGCGGATCCCGATGGGCCGCGCGGGGGAACCCGAGGAGGTCGCCGGCGCGATCGCACACCTGCTCGGCGCGGACGCCTCGTACACCACGGGCGCGGTCCTGCGCGTCGGCGGCGGCCTCTGACCCGGGCGGCGGCCCGGGGGTTGCCGCCCCCGGGCCGCCGCGTCGCGTCTCCTACTGGGTGAACAGCTTCGCCGCCGTGATCACCGTCTGCACCACGCCGTAGCCCAACAGCGCCGACACCAGCAGCCACGACACCACCAGGCGAACCAGCTGCCCGCCACCGCTGTGCTCGTTCACGATCCGCTCCTCTCCGTCGATCCCGGCTGTCCCTGCTCCGTCTCGCCCCGCCCGGACGCGGGCTCGTGGTACCGCTGCGGCACCGGCCGCACCAGCAGGTTCGCCACCAGCCCCACCGCCAGCACGCCGACCATCGTGAACAGCGCCGGCCGGTACGCCGCCGCGGTCAACGTGCCCGGCTCGCCCTGCGCGTCGAGGAACCCGTTGACGATCAGCGGCCCGGCCACGCCCGCCGCCGACCACGCGGTCAGCAGCCGGCCGTGGATCGCGCCCACCTCGAACGTGCCGAACAGGTCCCGCAGGTACGCCGGAATGGTCGCGAACCCGCCGCCGTAGAACGACAGGATCACGGACGCCAGCAGCACGAACAACGCCGTCGAGGTCTGCCCCACCAGCGCCAGCACCAGGTACAGCACCATGCCCACACCCAGGTACACCACGTAGATCGGCTTACGGCCGATCACATCCGACGTGGACGACCACACGAACCGGCCCGCCATGTTGAACAGCGACAGCAGTCCCACGAACCCGCCGGCCGCCGCCACCGACACCGCCGACGTGCCGCCCTCGCGGAAGAAGTCCTGGATCATCGGACTGGCCTGCTCCAGAATCCCGATCCCTGCGGTCACGTTGCAGAACAGCACCACCCACAGCAGCCAGAACGACCGCGTCCTGACCGCGT
Source organism: Micromonospora sp. AMSO1212t (assembly GCF_008868145.1). Taxonomy (NCBI): domain Bacteria; kingdom Bacillati; phylum Actinomycetota; class Actinomycetes; order Micromonosporales; family Micromonosporaceae; genus Micromonospora; species Micromonospora sp. AMSO1212t. The sequence goes on along the minus strand of NZ_WBKS01000161.1, from coordinate 10,550 downwards.
TGGCCGCCGACACGTTGGCGGTGGTCACCAGCGGCTTCTCGGCCACCTGGGCCGGATCGAACCCGGCCGGGCGCCAGTCCGGCGCGGGCACCCGCACGTTGAACACCCCGAACATCATGATCACGAAGTAGCCGACGCCGAGCGTCACGAACAGCCACACCAACGCCGACCCGGACGCCGTCGAACCGCTGTCCGACGGGTCGTAACCCGCGTCGTAGAACGACAACAGCTGCCGGGACAGGGGAGAGGCCACCATCGCCCCACCGCCGAACCCCATGATCGCCAGCCCGGTCGCCAGACCCGGCCGGTCCGGAAACCACTTGATCAACGTGGAGACGGGGGAGATGTAGCCGATCCCCAGACCGATGCCGCCCAGCACGCCGTACCCCACATACAGCAGCCACAGCTGCCCGGTCGCGATGCCCAGCGCACCGACCAGGAAACCCGCCGCCCAGAAACACGCCGAGACGAACATCGCCTTACGCGGCCCGTTCGCCTCCACCCACGTACCGGCCACCGCGGCCGACAACCCCAGCATCACGATCGCGATGCTGAAGATCACCCCGATCGCCGTCTGACTCGTGTCGAAATGCGCGATCAGGGAGTTCTTGTACACGCTCGTCGCGTACACCTGCCCGATGCACAGATGGATCGCCAGCGCCGCCGGAGGGATCAGCCAGCGGCTGTACCCCGGCGGCGCGACGGTGTGCCGACGATCGAGTGCGGAAAGCATCGTTGCTTCCTCCGTCCAGATGGCGAGAACACAGGCGGTTCATGCCCCCACCGCACGCTGCGCCCAAACCCGCCCCGCGCCCGGCGGTCGAAACGCTGAGCCGAACGGTCACCGCCGCAGCCACCCGTCATCACCCCACCACCGCCCGTCACACCCGCCCCGGGATGCGACCATGAGCAGGTGAAGATCCTGTCCATCCAGTCGTCGGTCGCCTACGGCCACGTCGGCAACTCCGCCGCCGTGTTCCCACTGCAACGCCTCCGACACGAGGTCTGGCCGGTCCTGACCGTGCACTTCTCCAACCACACCGGCTACGGCGCCTGGCGAGGCCCGCTGCTCGCCCCCACCGACGTCGCCGACGTCATCGCCGGGATCGAGGACCGCGGCGTGCTCGGCACCGCCGACGCGGTCCTCTCCGGCTATCAGGGCGACCCCGCCGTCGGCGCGGTCATCCTCGACGCCGTCGCCCGCGTCAAGGCCGCCAACCCGGCCGCCCTCTACTGCTGCGACCCGGTCATGGGCGACGTCGGCCGGGGCATGTTCGTCCGCCCCGGCATCCCCGAATACCTGCGCGACACCGTCGTACCGCGCGCCGACATCGTCACCCCCAACCAGTTCGAGCTGGAGTTCCTCGCCGGCCGCACCACCGACACCCTCGACGATCTCCTCGCCGCCGTCGACACCGTCCGCGCCGCCGGCCCACGGCACGTCCTGGTCACCAGCGTCCTGCACGGCGACCTGCCCGCCGGGCACCTGGAGGTCGTCGCCGTCTCCGACGAGGGCGCCTGGGCCGTCACCACCCCGCTGCTGCCGATCGCCCCCAACGGCGGCGGCGACGTCACCGCCGCCCTCTACCTCGCCCACCTCGTCACCACCGGCTCACCGCAGACCGCGCTGGAACGCACCACCAACTCGATCTACGCGGTACTCGAGGCGACCCTCGAAGCCGGCACCCGGGAACTGCAACTCGTCGCCACCCAGGACGCCATCGCCGACCCACCCACCCGCTTCGCCGCCCGCCGGCTGCGCTGACCGACGGTACGGGTGCGCCCGGGCCGCGGGTGCACCCGGCGGCGACTCGCCGCTCGAACAGGTGGACGACACCACCGCCCAGCAGGCAAGATGCGGACGTGCCACCGCACCCGGCCACCGACGACCCCGCGTTCGCCCAACGCCTGCGCGACCTGACCCGGCTGCGCCGCGTCCGCGACCGCATCGACCGCGAGTACGCCAAACCCCTCGACGTCGAAGCCCTCGCCCGCGGCGAGCACATGTCCGCAGGCCACCTCAGCCGCCAGTTCCGCCAGACCTACGGCGAATCCCCGTACGCGTACCTCATGACGCGCCGCATCGAACGCGCCATGGCCCTGCTGCGCCGCGGCGACCTCAGCGTCACCGACGTCTGCTTCGCCGTGGGCTGCCAGTCCCTGGGCACGTTCAGCACCCGCTTCACCGAACTCGTCGGCGAACCACCCAGCGCCTACCGCGCCCGCCACGCACCCGACACCGCGGAACCACCCCCGTGCCTGACCAAACAGGCGACCCGACCGATCAGGAATCGAGAAGCCCGCACCGGCCGGCCACCACTAGCGTGACCACCATGACGATCACCATTCACTACGCGTTCCTGCCCCACACCGACGCCGACGCCGCCCTCGCCTTCTACCGCGACACCCTCGGCTTCGAACTGCGCAACGACGTCGGCTACCAGAACATGCGCTGGCTCACCGTCGGACCGCCGAACCAGCCCGAGACCGGCATCGTCCTGCACCCGCCGGCCGCCGACCCCGGCATCACCGACGACGAACGCCGCACCATCCTCGAACTCATCGCCAAGGGCAGCTACGGCGCGCTCACCCTCGCCACCGACGACCTCGACGGCCTGTTCGACCGCCTGGCGGCCAGCGGCGCCGACGTCGTCCAGGAACCCACCGAACAGCCCTACGGCGTACGCGACTGCGCCTTCCGCGACCCCACCGGCAACCTCATCCGCATCAACGAGCGGCGCTGACCCCACCCATGACCGACGCGCCCCGCACCCGCGCCCGCCGCCGCCACGACACCACCCACCGCCTCGACCACGACGTCGACTGCTGGGTCGCCACCGCCGACCCCGACGGCACCCCGTACCTCGTGCCCCTGTCCTTCGACTGGGACGGCGACACGCTGCTCGTCGCCACCCCGGCCGACAGCCCCACCGGCCGCAACCTCGCCACCGGCCGCGCGCGCATCGGCCTCGGCCCCACCCGCGACGTCACCATGATCGACGGCGACGTGGAAAACCTCGCCATCGACGCCCTGCCCACCGAGCGCGGGGACCGCTTCGCCACCCGAACCGGCTTCGACCCTCGTACCCTGACCACGCCCTACCGCTGGTACCGCATCACGCCGCGCCGCATCCAGGCCTGGCGCGAAGCCGACGAGCTGCCCGGCCGCACCCTGATGCGCGACGGCCGCTGGCTCGACTGACACCCGCAAAACCGGACGGAGACACCATGAGCAAGGCCACCGCCGGCCTGCACCACGCCGACAGCCACGACATCATCCGCGTCCACGGCGCCCGCGAGAACAACCTGCGCAACGTCGACGTCGAGATACCCAAACGCCGCCTCACCGTCTTCACCGGCGTCTCCGGCTCCGGCAAGAGCTCACTGGTGTTCGGCACCATCGCCGCCGAGTCACAGCGCCTCATCAACGAGACCTACAGCGCCTTCGTCCAGGGCTTCATGCCCACCCTGTCCCGCCCCGAGGTCGACATCCTCGAAGGCCTCACCACCGCCATCATCGTCGACCAGGAACGCATGGGCGCCGACCCCCGCTCCACCGTCGGCACCGCCACCGACGTCAACGCCATGCTGCGCATCCTGTTCAGCCGCCTCGGCGACCCCCACATCGGCCCGCCCAACGCCTACTCGTTCAACGTCCCCTCCGTACGGGCCGCCGGCGCCATCACCGTCGACCGCGGCCCCGGCAAGACCCAGACCAAGAAGGGCACCTTCAACCGCCTCGGCGGCATGTGCCCCCGCTGCGAGGGCCGCGGCGCCGTCACCGACTTCGACCTCACCGTCCTGTACGACGAGAAGCTCTCCCTCAACGAGGGCGCCATCACCATCCCCGGCTACAGCATGGACGGCTGGTACGGCCGCATCTTCCGCTCCAGCGGCCTGTTCGACCCCGACAAGCCGATCCGCGACTACACCAAGCGTGAGCTGGACGACCTGCTCCGCAAGGAGCCCACCAAAATCAAGGTCGACGGCATCAACGTCACCTACACCGGCCTCATCCCGGCCATCCAGAAGTCGATGCTCGCCAAGGACGTCGACGCCATGCAGCCCCACATCCGCGCCTTCGTCGAACGCGCCGTCACGTTCACCACCTGCCCCGACTGCGACGGCACCCGCCTGGCCCCCGAAGCGCGCTCCTCGAAGATCAACGGCATCAACATCGCCGACGCCTGCGCCATGCAGATCAGCGACCTCGCCACCTGGGTACGCGACCTGCACGAACCCTCCGTCGGCCCGCTGCTCAAGGCACTGGGGGACACCCTCGGCTCGTTCGTCGAGATCGGCCTCGGCTACCTCAGCCTCGACCGGCCCGCCGGCACCCTCTCCGGCGGCGAGGCCCAGCGCACCAAGATGATCCGACACCTCGGCTCGTCCCTCACCGACGTCACCTACGTCTTCGACGAACCCACCATCGGCCTGCACCCGCACGACATCGCCCGCATGAACAGCCTCCTGCTGCAACTGCGCGACAAGGGCAACACCGTCCTGGTCGTCGAACACAAACCCGAGACCATCGCCATCGCCGACCACGTCGTCGACCTCGGCCCCGGCGCCGGCAGCGCCGGCGGCACCATCTGCTACGAAGGCACCGTCGGCGGCCTGCGCGCCAGCGGCACCACCACCGGCCGCCACCTCGACGACCGCGCCACCCTCAAGGACAAGCTGCGTACGCCCAGCGGCGCGCTGCCCATCCGCGGCGCCCGCACGCACAACCTGCGCGACGTCGACGTCGACATCCCCCTCGGCGTCCTGGTCGTCGTCACCGGCGTCGCCGGCTCCGGCAAGAGCAGCCTCATCCACGGCTCACTGGCCAGACGCGAGGACGTCGTCAGCGTCGACCAGACCGCCATCCGCGGCTCCCGCCGCAGCAACCCGGCCACCTACACCGGCCTGCTCGACCCCATCCGCAAGGCCTTCGCCAAGGCCAACGGCGTCAAGCCCGCCCTGTTCAGCGCCAACTCCGAAGGCGCCTGCCCGACCTGCAACGGCGCCGGCGTCATCTACACCGACCTCGGCATGATGGCCGGCGTCGCCAGCACCTGCGAGGACTGCGAGGGCAAGCGGTTCCAGCCCGCCGTCCTCGACTACCACCTCGGCGGCCGCGACATCAGCGAGGTCCTCGCCATGTCCGTCGACGAGGCCGAGACGTTCTTCAGCGACGGCGAGGCCCGCACCCCGGCCGCCCACACCATCCTCGACCGGCTCTCCGACGTCGGCCTCGGCTACCTCACGCTCGGTCAGCCCCTCACCACGCTGTCCGGAGGGGAGCGGCAACGGCTCAAGCTCGCCACCCGGATGGGGGACAAGGGCGGCGTGTACGTCCTCGACGAACCGACCACCGGCCTGCACCTGGCCGACGTCGCCCAACTGCTCGGCCTGCTCGACCGGCTCGTCGACGCCGGGAAGTCCGTCATCGTGATCGAGCACCACCAGGCCGTCATGGCGCACGCCGACTGGATCATCGACCTCGGCCCCGGCGCCGGTCACGACGGCGGCCGGATCGTCTACGAGGGCACCCCGGCCGACCTCGTGGCCGCCCGGTCCACACTCACCGGCGAACACCTCGCCGACTACGTCGGCGCCTGACCGCCGTGCCCGCTGAGGCCCCCGGCCGCGCCACGGGCCTCAGCGGGACAGGCCGGCCATCCGGGCCGGCGGCGCCGTGCCGGGCTCCACCAGGCCGCACTGGTACGCGGCCACCACCGCGTGCGTCCGGTCACGCATCCCCAGCTTCGCGAGAACCCGGCTGACGTGGGTCTTGACCGTCGCGTCGCCGAGCACGAGATGCTCGGCGATCTCCCGGTTCGACATCCCGTACGCCATGAGCACCAGGACCTCGCGTTCCCTCGGGGTGAGCCCGCGCATCTGGACCGGTGTGGGCAGCCCCGGGTCGGGCCGGGCGGCGAGGTCGTCGAGCAGCCGCCGGGCGACGGCGGGATCCAGCCACGCCTCTCCGTCGGCCACCGCGCGGATGGCCGACACCAGTTCCTCGGGCGCGGCGTCCTTGAGCACGAAACCGGAGGCGCCCGCCCGCAGCGCGGCGTGCACCGCCTCGTCCACGTGGTAGGTGGTCAGCATGATGATCCGTACCGGCCGGTCGGCGTCGTCGATGAGCTTCTCCTCGGCCATCGACCTGGTGGCGGCCAGACCGTCGGTGCCGGGCATCCGCACGTCCATGAGCACCACGTCCGGGCGCAGGCGCCGACCGAGTTCCACGGCCTGCGCCCCGTCGTCGGCCTCGGCGACGACCTCGATGTCCGGCTCGTTCGTCAGGAGCATCGCGAGTCCCGCCCGTACGAGCGGCTGATCGTCGGCGAGCAGCACCCGGATCATGAAGGCTCCCGTCGTCGGCGGCCGTGACCGCGGCCCCACCACATGATCATCGGTGTCGGCGTCGGCGGCTAGCCGGATGTCGCACAGCGGACACGCGTTCACCCGACAGCGGGCACCCCGCCGTCACCCGGCGCCGCCACGAGGTCGCCGCGCTGCGCGACCGGCAGCGTCGCGCTCACCCGGAACCCGCCCTCGGGACGCGGCCCGGCGACCAGGCGACCACCGACGCGTTCCAGCCGCTCGGCGAGGCTGGCCAGCCCGTTGCCGGTCGACAGTCCCGCCGCCGTGCCGCCCGCCTCGCGGCCCGTGCCGTCGTCGTCGACGCGCAGCAACACCACCCGCTCCTGCCACGCGAAATGCACCGTCGCGCAGGCACGCCGCCCGACGTGCTTCAGCGTGTTCGTCAGGCTCTCCTGCACCGTCCGGTACGCCGCCAGCTCGATACTCGGATCCAGCGGCCGAGGGCTGCCGGACACCGACATGGTCACCGTGAGCCCCGCGCACCGCATCGACGTCAGGAGCACCTCGATGTCGTCCAGCCGCGGCTGCGGACCCGGCTCACCGTCGGCCGCCGGACCCGAGTCGGCCCGCATCACCGCCAGCAGCCGCCGCAGCTCCGCCATCGCCTGCTGCCCGGCCTGCTGGATGTGCAGCAGCGCCTCCCGGGTCCGCTCCGGGTCGGAGGCGCTGATCCGCGCGGCACCGGCAGCCTGCAGAACCATCACGGTCACCGAGTGGGACACCACGTCGTGCAGCTCGGCGGCGATCCGGCGACGCTCCAACGCCACCGCCTCGGCCCGGGCCAGACGCCGTTCCCGTTCCAACTGGGCCACCCGCCGCCGGTGCCGCCGCACCACCGAACCGGCCGCAAACGCGGCGGCGTAGATGAGCGCGAACATCAGCGCGGTGACCGCGAACTCCCCGGCCCGCGCGCCCGGGCTCGGTTCCACCCGGAACGAGTCGAGCGCGCTGAGCAGGCTACGCGCGCACGCCGCCGCGTACGCCGCCGCCGACACCACGAACGGCCGCAACGCCGCCACCGTGTACAGGGCGACGATCAGACCCACCCACGGCCGGTAGTCGTGCACCAGGAACCACATCGCCGCGCCGTGGGCGCACTCGAACACGAACACGGCGACCGGCGCGCGGGCCCGCCACCACAGGGCGCCGATCGACAGCACCGCGGCGAGCACCTGCAGCCACTGCCGGGCCGGGCCGACCGGCTCGCTCTGGATCACCACCGACGAGGCCGTGAACAGGTCGAGCAGGCACAGCACCGGCAGCAGCAGAAAATCGTGACGCCACCATCTCGCAGCCCGCGCCGGGCCAGACGGCGCCACCGCACCGGTCACCGTGGTCATCGGCGGGCTAGGAGTCTTCGGCCGGGCAGCCGATCCCGAACAACCGGCAGGTCCAGGACAACGGGGAGCCGTCGTCGTCACCGCCGCCGTCACCGTCCGGCGGTGGCGTGGCCGCGCTCACCCGGTGCGTCGTCACCGGCGCCGCCGGCCGGCCCGGCACACCCGGCCGGCCCGCCCCCACCAGCACGACCGACGGCACGACGGCACCGGCGGCGTCCGCGGCCACCCGCCACCGCCGGTCCTCGTCGTCAGCGAGCAACGCCAGCACCCGGCGCACCGCCGACGCGTCGGTGCCGTACCCACCGGGAACCGTCTCCTCGGCGATCGACACCATCAGCAGGTCCGCCGGGTCACGGTGCAGCACCGACACCTCGGCGACGGTGAGCGGCCGCACCTCCGCGCCGGTGACCCCGACCAGACGCACCGCGTCACCGGACCGCGGCCGGCCGGCACCCACCGTCCTCAGCAGACAACGCCGGCCGTCCAACGCGACCCCACGCGCGACTGTCACCCACCCGGCCGGCCGCTGCGCCTGCAGGAGCAGAACCGTCGGCGGCGACTGGACCTCGGTCTTCATCAAGGACCTCCAGAGAACAGGGAAAGGGCGGGCGAACAGCCCGCGTACGCGACGAATTCTGGCCGACACCGGGCCCGCGGACGTCCCCGTACCGGGTGACATCCGGTGTCACCTTCCAGACGGACCCCCGGCACCCCGCACCGGGCCGGGGAGGACCCCGAACCTCGGCCCACGGCCCGACGCCAGGACCGGCCGGCTACGACCACGATGGAACCAGTCCGGACGACGGCGGCGACACACCGAACGCCCCGGACACCCATCCCATCCGTCACGGCCGCGAGGATTGCCATGCCCACGCCCGGTGCGTTCCTGATCGCCGACCCGGTCCACGTCGACTCACCGGCGTACGTCGCCGACACGGCGAGCCGGTTCCCGCTGGCCGACCAGACCCCGCCCACCGGCTGGCGCGTCGCCGAGCACGGCGGCTGGATCATGTGGCACCCCACCCAGGCGCAGCTGCCGCAGCAGGGCTGGAAGGTACACGTGTCAGTGGGCCTCGACGACGCCGCCGACGTGCTCGACCTGGTACGCGACCACTGCGTACGCCACCACGTTGCCTTCAAGTTCCAGCGCAGCCGCCGGCTCGCCCTGGTCAACAACGAGAAGTACGCCCACCGCGCCGGCAGCGGCAAACTCGCCGCCCTGTACCCGGCCGACGACACCGCCCTGCGCCGCATCCTCGACGACCTCGGCGCCCGGCTCGCCGGCTACCGCGGCCCGTACGTCCTCAGTGACCTGCGCTGGCACGACGGCCCGCTCTACCTGCGCTACGGCGGATTCGCCGAACTCTGGTGCGTCGACGGCGACGAACCCGTCCCCGCCGTCGTACGCCCCGACGGAGTCCTCGTCCCCGACCGGCGCGAACCCGTCTTCACCGTGCCCGACTGGGCCCCCGTACCCGGCTTCGTCGCCGAACGCATCGCGGCAGCAGCCGCCGAGACCGACGACGACCCGCCGTACCGCATCGACGAGGCCCTGCACCACTCCAACGCCGGCGGCGTCTACCGCGCCACCGACCTGCGCGACGGCCGCACCGTCGTCCTGCGCGAAGCCCGGCCGCTGGCCGGGCTCGACGGAGCCGGCACAGACGCGCTCACCCGCCTGCGCCGCGAAGAGGACATGCTGCGGCGCCTCGCCGGCCTCGACTGCGTACCACGACTGCTCGACCGCCTCACCTGGTGGGAACACGAATTCCTGGTCGAGGAGTTCGTCGAGGGGGACACCCTGCAACACCACCTGGCCATGCGGCACCCCCTGATCCACCCCGACCCCACCGACCAGGAACTGGCCGACTACACCGCGTGGGCGCTCGACGTCATCGACCGGGTCGAGACGGCACTGTCCCAGGTACACGCCAGGGGAGTGGTCTTCGGCGACCTGCACACCGCCAACGTCATGATCCGACCCGACGGCCGGATCGTGCTCGTCGACTTCGAACAGGCGTACCTGGTCGACGAGGACTTCACCCCGTCACTGGGCGACCCCGGCTTCGCCACCCCGCGGATACGTCGCGGCCCGGCCGTCGACAGGTACGCGCTGGCCTGCCTCCGACTCGCCGTCTTCCTACCGATCACCCAGCTCACCGCCCTGACCGACGACAAGTTCCACGACCTGACGAGCGCGGCCCGACGATTCCCCCTGCCGGCCGGCTACCTCGACCGCATCCGCGACGACCTGCACACCGCACGCACCGCGCCCACCACCGACGGCGCCGGCACCACGGCACCCGACCGCAGCCGCGTCACCCGCTTCCCCTGGCCCACCGGCCAGGCCGCCGACCACACCCCGCTGCTCGAATCACTCGCCGCCGGAATCCGCGCCACCGCCACACCGCACCGCACCGACCGGCTCTTCCCCGGCGACCCCGGACAGTTCCCGCACGGCGGCGCCGCCCTCGCGCACGGCGCCGCCGGCGTCATCTGGGCACTGGTCACCACCGGCGCCGACTACCCCGAACGCGACGAACACCTCGACTGGCTCGTCCGCGCCGCACGACGCCTACCCGCCACGCACCTCGGCCTCTACGACGGCCTCGCCGGCATCGCCGCGCTGCTGGACCACACGGGACGCCACGACGACGCCGCAGAACTACTCGACCGATGTCGCACCGGCCTCCACGACCGGTACGGCCCCGGCCTGCACAGCGGCCTCGCCGGCATCGGACTCGCCCTGCTCCGCACCGGCCGACCCGTCCCCGACGACGCCCTGCGCATCGGCGACCGGCTCGCCCGCACCCTCACCGGCGACACGAAACAGCCCGT
>NZ_WBKS01000160.1:0-12270 GCF_008868145.1 Micromonospora sp. AMSO1212t | reverse complement strand
TCCCCGGCCTTCCCGGCCTCCCCGGCGGTGATCAAGGAGTTCGTGGCGGGACCGGGCGTGCTCCCGGACACGAACTCCTTGATCACCGCCGGGGAGGCCGGGAAGGCCGGGGAGGGTAAGGGTGGGTTTTGGGGAAAACGGCCCGGTTCGGTGCCTCTGTGGCGTGTGATCGGTCGTGAAACCAGCGTGTTCTACGCGCTGTCACCTCGACCGGGAGTACGCGTGCTCGTCCTGCTGATCGTGCACCTGGTGGCGGCGCTGCTCGCCCCGCTGTTGGTCCGCCGGTGGGGTCCGCGCGCCTGCCTGCTGCTCGCGCTCGCCCCGGCCGCCACAGCGGTCTGGGCGGCGGCGCACACAGCCGCGGTACGCGACGGCGGCGAGGTGGTCGAGACGTACCCCTGGATCTCGCAGCTCCAGCTCGACGTGGCGCTGCGGGTCACCACGCTGTCCTGGCTGATGCTGTTGCTCGTCGGCGGCGTCGGCGCGCTGGTGCTGGTCTACTCCGCCCGCTACTTCCCGCCCGGGTCGATCGGGCTGGCCCGGTTCGCCGCCGTCATGGTCGCCTTCGCCGGGGCGATGCTCGGTCTCGTCGTCTCCGACGACCTGCTGCTGCTCTACGTGTTCTGGGAACTGACCACCGTCTTCTCCTACCTGCTGATCGGGCACAGCACCGAGCGCCGGTCCAGCCGGTGGGCCGCCGCGCAGGCGCTCACCGTGACCACGCTGGGCGGGCTGGCCATGCTCGTCGGGTTCCTGCTGCTCGGCCACCACGCCGGCGGCTACCGGTGGTCCGAGGTGGCCTCGGCGCCGCTGCCCGGCGGCGGGTACCTGACCGTCGCGGTGCTGCTCATCCTCGCCGGGGCGCTGGCGAAGTCCGCGGTGTTCCCCTTCAACGCCTGGCTGCCGGTGGCGATGGCCGCCCCCACACCGGTGAGCGCGTACCTGCACGCGGCGGCGATGGTGAAGGCCGGCATCTTCCTCATCGGACTGCTCGGCCCGGTGCTCGCCCCGGTCGACGGATGGCGGCCGGTCACAGTGGCCGCCGGCCTGGTCACGCTCGTCATCGGCGGGTGGGCGGCGTTGCGGCAGACCGACCTGAAGCTGCTGCTGGCGTACGGGACGGTCAGCCAGCTCGGCCTGCTCACTGTGGTGTTCGGCGCGGGCACCCCGAAGGCGGCGCTGGCCGGCATGGCGATGCTGGCCGCACACGCCCTGTTCAAGGCGGCGCTGTTCCTGATCGTCGGCATCCTCGACCACGAGGCCGGCACCCGGGACCTGCGGGAGCTGTCCGGGGTGGGACGGGCCGCGCCGGTGCTGGCCACAGTCGCCGCGCTGGCCGCCGCCTCGATGGCCGGGGTACCGCCGCTGCTCGGGTTCGTCGGGAAGGAGGCGGCGCTCGCCGCGTTCACCGGCGATCCACTGGTCCTGATCGTGCTGGTGGTCGGTAGCGCGCTCACCGTCGCGTACAGCATCCGGTTCCTCTGGGGCGCGTTCGGCGTCCGGCCCGGCGTGCCGGACACCGAGCTGGCCCGGCCGCCCGCCGCGATGCTCGTACCCCCGTCGCTGCTCGCCGTGGCTGGGCTCGCCGCCGGTCCGGCCGCCGGGTGGCTGAGCGGCCTGTTCGAGCCGTACGCCGAGCTGTTCGGGCCGGTCGAGGAGCACCTGGCGCTGTGGCACGGACCCACGGCGGCGCTCGGCCTGTCCGCTCTCGTGCTGGCCGGCGGTGTGGTGCTGCACCTGGTCCGCGGCCCGCTGGCGCCCGCGCTGGCGCGGCTGCGCTCGCCGGTGAACGGCAATCAGGGGTACGAGTGGGTGACGCACGGCTTCGACCGGCTCGCCATCGAGGTCACCGGCGCCACCCAGCGCGGCTCGCTGCCGCAGTACCTCGGCACCGTGCTGCTCGCGCTGGTGTTCGTGCCGGGCGGAGCGATGATCGCCACCGCGCCGTGGCGGGTCGACCTGGCGGTCTGGGACAGCCCGGCCCAGCTCGTGGTCTGCGTGGTGATCGCGGTCGCCGCGCTGCTCGCGGTCGGCGCGCGTCGCCGGCTCACCGCGATGCTGCTCGTCGGCGTGACCGGCTACGGCACCGCGATGATGTTCGTCCTCTACGGCGCGCCGGACGTGGCGCTGACCCAGTTCCTCGTGGAGACCGCGACGATCGCCGTGTTCGTGCTGGTGCTGCGGCGGCTGCCGGAGCGTTTCTCGGCCCGTCCGCTGCGCCGCAGCCGCTGGGTGCGGCGCGGCATCGGGATCGCCGTCGGCGTGGTGATGGCCGGTCTGGCGCTGGCCGCGGCCGGAGCGCGGCGGGCGCCGTCGATCTCCGCGGCCTTCCCCGATCTCTCCCTGGCCGAGGGGTACGGCCGCAACGTCGTGAACGTGACCCTGGTCGACATCCGGGCGTGGGACACGATGGGGGAGATCTCGGTGCTCGTCGTGACCGCGACCGGCGTGGCCAGCCTGATCTACGAACGTTCCCGCACCGGGCCGCGTCCCCGCCGTCCCCAGCCGGTCGCGTCGCGCGCCGGCGACCGGCGCACGGTGTGGCTGCGCGGCGGGCAGACGCTGCCGGAGCGCCGGCGCTCGATCGTGTTCGAGGTGGTCACCCGGCTGATCTTCCACACCGTGCTGGTCTTCTCGCTGTTCCTGCTCTTCTCCGGGCACAACGCCCCCGGCGGCGGCTTCGCCGGCGGGCTGGTCGCCGGCCTCGCACTGGCCCTGCGTTACCTGGCCGGCGGCCGGTACGAGCTGGCCGAGGCGGCGCCGGTCGGGGCCGGCACGGTGCTCGGCGCGGGTCTGGGCATCGCGGTCGGCAGCGGGGTGCTCGGCCTCGCGCTCACCGGTGAGGTGCTCCAGAGCGTGAAGGTCAACCTGTGGCTGCCGGTGGTCGGCGACTTCTACCTGGTCACGTCGCTGTTCTTCGACATCGGCGTCTACCTGGTGGTGGTCGGGCTGGTGCTGGACATCCTGCGCAGCCTGGGCGCCGAGGTGGACCGGCACGTGGAAGCCGCCGGTGAGGCGGGCCGCGGGCTCGTCGTCCAGCGGGACGGCCCACCATGACGCGGGGGGCGGCCGGGCCGACGCTGGTGCTGGTGCTGGCGGTCGGGGTGCTCGTCGCCGCCGGTGTCACGCTGCTGCTCGAACGCAGCCTGACCCGGATCCTGCTCGGCATCATCCTGCTCGGCAACGGCGTGAACCTGCTCATCCTGCTCGGTGGGCGAGCCGGTGCCGCACCGCTCGTGGGTTCCACGTCGCAGGGCGAGATGAGCGACGCGCTGCCGCAGGCCATGGTGCTCACCGCCGTGGTGATCACCTTCGGGCTGACCGCGTTCCTGCTCGCCGTCGCCTACCGGAGCTGGTACACCAGCGGCGACGACGAGGTGCAGGACGACCTGGAGGACCGGCAGATCGTCCGGCTCGCCGAGAGCAACGAGGTGTCCACGGCGGACCTCGGCGGCGAGGGCCCGGACGACGACCCGGAGCAGGTGGATCCGGAGCCGGCCCGCCGGCGGTTGCGCCGGGACGGGGAGCCGCAGTGAGCGCGAGGAGTGAGCCGGGTCTGCGAGCCCCGCAGTCGCGAACGGAGATGGCGCAGTGAGCGCGAGGAGTGAGCCGGGTCTGCGAGCCCCGCAGTCGCGAACGGAGATGGCGCTGTGAGTGCCCTCGTGCCGCTTCCGGTGGTGGTGCCGCTGCTCGGCGCGGCGCTCACCCTGCTGCTGTCCGGGCGGCCCCGCCTGCAGCGGTGGGTGAGCGTGCTCTGCCTGTCCAGCGTCCTGGTGGTGGCGGCGGTGCTGCTGGTGCAGGCGTACCGGTTCGGGCCGGTGGTGGTGCAGGTGGGCGGCTGGCCGGCGCCGGTGGGCATCGTGCTGGTGGCGGACCAGCTGGCGGCGCTGATGGTGCTCGTCTCCGCGGCGGTGACGCTGTGCGTGCTGCTCTACTCGATCGGCCAGGGCCGGGGGGAGACCGGGGAGACCGCGCCGGTGAGCATCTTCCACCCCACGTACCTGGTGCTGACCGCGGGCGTGACGAACGCCTTCCTGGCCGGGGACCTGTTCAACCTCTTCGTCGGCTTCGAGATCCTGCTGGCCGCGAGCTTCGTGCTGATCACGCTGGGCGGCACCGAGGTGCGGTTGCGGACCGGATCGACGTACGTGGTGGTCAGCATCCTGTCGTCGCTGCTGTTCCTGTCCGCCGTGGGGCTGGTGTACGCGGCCACCGGCACGGTGAACATGGCGCAGCTCGCCGGCCGGCTGGACGCGCTGCCGTCGGGCGTACGCATGACCCTGCAACTGACGCTGCTGCTCGCGTTCGGGATCAAGGCGGCGGTGTTCCCGCTGTCGGCGTGGCTGCCGGACAGCTACCCGACCGCCCCCGCCCCGGTGACCGCGGTCTTCGCCGGCCTGCTCACCAAGGTCGGCGTGTACGCGATCATCCGCACCGAGACGCTGCTGTTCCCCGGCGGGCAGGTCGCCACGCTGCTGATGGTGGTGGCCGGGCTGACCATGGTGGTCGGCATCCTCGGCGCGGTCGCCCAGTCGGACCTGAAGCGGCTGCTCTCCTTCACGCTCGTGAGCCACATCGGCTACATGATCTTCGGGGTGGCTCTGAGCAGCGTCGCCGGACTGTCCGGGGCGATCTTCTACGTGGTGCACCACATCACCATCCAGACCACGCTGTTCCTGGTCGCCGGCCTGGTCGAGGAACGCGCGGGCAGTACCGACCTGCGCCGTATCGGCGGCCTGGCGCGGATCGCCCCGATGCTCGGCGTGCTCTTCTTCGTCCCCGCGATGAACCTGGCGGGCATCCCGCCGTTCTCCGGGTTCCTCGGCAAGCTCGGCCTGCTCCAGGCCGGCGTGGCAGCAGGCGGCACGCTGCCCGCGGTGCTGGTCGCGGCCGGCACGCTGACCAGCCTGCTCACGCTCTACGCCGCCTCCCGGGTGTGGAACATCGCGTTCTGGCGGGAGCCCCGGCTGGCCACCGCCACCCCGCCGGCCCGGCTGCCCGGACTGATGGTCGGGGCGACCACCGCCCTGGTGGCGCTGGGCGTGCTGTTCACGCTGCTGGCCGGTCCGCTGTTCCAGGTCACCGCGGACGCGGCCACCGACCTGCGTGAGCGCACCCCGTACGTGCGGGCGGTCCTGCCCCGGGACGTGCCGTGACCGACGACCTGCCCCCGGGCCGGGGCGCCACCGGGGAGCCGAAAGGCGTACCCCGGGCCGCGCCCGCACCGGACGCGCCGGCGCCGGCAGTCGGCCGGGGCGGGCGGCGCCGCGACCAGGCGCTGGCGCTCGGCTGGCTGGTCGCCGCCTGGCTGCTGCTGTGGGGCGACGTGTCAGTGGGCAACCTGATCGCCGGGCTGGTGGTCGGCGTGGCCGTGCTGCTGTTCTTCCCGCTGCCGCCGGTCACCTTCGGCGGCCGGTTCCGCCCCCGCGAGCTACTGGTGTTCCTGGTCACCTTCATCGCGGAGCTGGTCAGCGCCAGCCTGCACGTCGCCGCCGTGGCGCTGCGCTTCGGCTACCGCCCGCGCGGCGCGATCATCGCGGTGCCGCTGCGCGTGCGCACCGATCTCAACCTGGCGCTCACCGCCGAGGTGATCTCGCTGGTGCCGGGCACCCTGATCCTCGACGTCGACCGGGCCCGGGGCGTGCTCTACGTGCATGTGCTCGACGTGCGCGGCCCCGAGGACGTGAGCGGCAGCCGGGAGCGCGTGCTCGCCGTCGAACGGCGCATCGTCCGCGCCATCGGATCTCCCGCCGAGGTACACCGGCTCGACCTCGAACCCGTCGAACGGAGGAACCATCAGTGACTGCCCTGCTCGCCGTCGCGCTCACGGTGCTGCTCTCGGCCACCGCGCTGCTCGCCCTGGCCCGCATCTACCGCGGCCCGTCCCTGCTCGACCGGGTCGTCGCGGCCGACCTGCTGCTGACGGCGATGCTCGCCGCGGTGGGGGCGGAGGCCGCTGTCAACCGGCACGCCACCACGCTGCCCGTGCTGGTGGTGCTCTCCCTGCTCGGCTTCATCGGGTCGGTGTCGCTGGTGCGCTTCGCGGTCCGGGCCGAAGCGTGAGCGCGGGCACCGTGGCGGACTGGGCGGGCGGGTTCCTGCTGCTGGCCGGGGCGGCGCTCGGCCTGGTCGCCGGCATCGGGCTGGTGCGCTTCCCGGACGTGCTGGATCGGATGCACACGGCCACCAAGCCGCAGGTGCTCGGCGTCCTGCTGCTCCTGGCCGGGCTGGCGTTGCGCCTGCGTACCCCCTCGGACCTGGGCATGCTGGTTCTGGTGGCGATCTTCCAGCTCTCCACCGCGCCGGTCGCCGCGCAGATGATCGGCCGGGCCGCCTACCGGTCCGGGCGGGTCGACCGGACGCTGCTGGACGTGGACGAGCTGGCCGGGCGCTGAACCGGACGTGGGGGAGGGTTCCCGGCACCCCCAGCGGACGTCCAGCCGGGACCGATAAAATGGTCCGCATGATCGACTCTCCTGCCCCGGAGGGCAGCAGTAGCCGGCCGGGTAATACCCGGCGAATTCCCTCCCCGACGACCCCGGGAGCCCTGAACCTCCCGTGTTGATCCTCGTCGGTCTCCTTCTCATCACCGTCCTCACCGCCGCCACCGGTTACTTCGTGGCCCAGGAGTTCGGTTACGTCGCCGTGGACCGGGGCAAGCTCAAGCAGCTCGCCGACGGTGGCGACCGTGCCGCGGCCCGGGCTCTGGAGGTGACCGGGCGGCTCTCGTTCATGCTGTCCGGCGCGCAGCTCGGCATCACCGTGACCGCCCTGCTCGTCGGTTACGTCGCCGAGCCGTTCCTGGGCGCCGGGCTGGCCGACCTGCTCGGCCTCACCGGGATCTCCAGCACGGTGGCGTTGCCGCTGTCGGTGGCGCTCGCCCTGATCATCGCCACAGTGGTGCAGATGGTCCTGGGTGAGCTGGCCCCGAAGAACCTGGCCATCGCGCGAGCCGAACCGCTGGCCCGGGCGCTGTCCCGGTCCACCCTGATCTACCTGAAGATCGCCGGTCCGCTGATCACGCTCTTCGACCGGGCCGCCGTACGGCTGCTCCGCCGCATCGGCATCGAGCCGATCGAGGAGCTGCCCAGCGGCGCCACCCCGCAGGACCTGGAACAGATCATCGCCGAGTCCCGGGAGGAGGGGCACCTCGACGCCGAGATGTCCGACCTGCTGGACCGGGGCCTCGACTTCCGCGGACTGACCGCCGGCGAGGCGATGGTTCCCCGGGTCGACGTGCACACCGTCCGGGCCGACGAGCCGGTCAGCCGGATCGTCGAGCTGCTGGACACCGGCCACTCCCGGTTCCCGGTGAGCGGCGCCGAGGGCGTCGACGACCTGATCGGCGTGGTCGGCATCGCCGACGTGCTCGGGGTGCCCCCGGCGCAGCGCGCGACCACCCGGGTCGACGCGGTGGCCGTACCCCCGTTGCTGGTGCCCGAGACGCTGCCGCTGCCGACGGTGCTGGACCGCCTGCGGTCCGGGCACCGGCAGCTCGCCTGCGTGGTCGACGAGTACGGCGGCTTCGCCGGTGTGATCACGCTGGAGGACCTGGCCGAGGAGCTGGTCGGGCCGATCCGCGACGAGGACGACCCGCCGGACCGCGCCGCGGCGCGGCAGGAGGACGGCTCCTGGGTGGTCCCGGCGCGCTGGCGCATCGACGAGGTCGCCGACAGCACCGGCATCGAGCTGCCCGAGGCGCCCGAGTACGACACGCTCTCCGGTCTGGTCATGCGGGAGTTGGGCCGGGTGCCCGAGGTCGGTGACCTGCTGGAGATCCCCGTCGCCACGGACGGCGACGGGCCGGCGTCCGGCCCGCGGGTGCTGGTCGAGGTGCTTGCGGTGGACCGGCACGTGGCCGACTCGGTGCGGCTGCGGCCGACCGCCGACGTGTCGGGGGAGGGCGCCGCATGAGCCCCGGGTTCGCGTTGCTCTTCTCCGTGGTGCTGCTGGCGCTCAACGGGTTCTTCGTGGCCGCCGAGTTCGCGCTCGTGGCGGCCAAGCGGTACCGGCTGGAACAGTCGGCCGCGAGTGGCGGCCGGGCGGCCCGCGCGGCGCTCGACGGCGTCCGCGAGCTGAGCCTCATGCTGGCCGGCGCGCAGCTCGGCATCACGCTGTGCACGCTGGGTCTGGGCGCGCTGGCCGAGCCGGCCATCGAGCACCTGCTCAGCCCGCTGCTGCACGCGGTCGGCCTGCCCGCCGCGGCCAGTCACGTGGTCGCGCTGGTGTTCGCGCTGTCCCTGGTGACGTTCCTGCACCTGGTGGTGGGCGAGATGGCCCCGAAGTCCTGGGCGATCACCGACGCGGAGCGTTCGGCGATCCTGCTGGCGCTGCCGTTCCGGGCCTTCGCCCGGATCGTCCGGCCGGTGCTCTCCGTGCTCAACGGGCTCGCGAACGCGATGCTGCGCCTGTTCGGGGTGCAACAGCAGGACCAGCTGGCCCAGGTGCACGGCCCGGACGAGCTGCGCATCCTGCTGGAGCAGTCCCGGGAACACGGGCTGCTCGGCGCCGAGCAGCACCAGTTGCTCAGCAGCATGCTGGAGCTCCAGGGCACCACCGTCGCCCAGGTGATGGAGCCGTTCGACCGGATCGTCACGGTGGGCCGGGGCGAGACCGCCGAGCGGATCGAGCACGTCTCCCGCGACAGCGGCCGATCCCGGCTGGCGGTGGTCGACACCGGCGGCGAGGTGTGCGGCCTGGTGCACGTACGTGAGGCGGTGCGCGCCGTCACCACCGGCCGCCCGGCGACCGCTGAGGAGCTGATGACCAACGCCTTCACATTGCCGGCCGAGGCGTCGGTGACCGAGGCGGTGGCCGCCATGCGGGCGCAGCAGGCGCAGCTCGCGCTGGTGAGCAACGGCGGCGGGCCGACCCGGCCGATCGGGTTCGTCGCGCTGGAGGACCTCCTGGAGGAGGTCATCGGCGAGTTCGACGACGAGACCGACCCGGTGCCGCGAGGCCGCCGGATGCGCTGACCGTCATGATCCATGCCGGCCCGGCGAGGTGGGACACCACCTCGCCGGGCCGGCGTCCGTTCCGGCCGGGCGGGCATGGCCGGGCGGGCAGCGGGAAAGCCCCGGCATGCGGTTGACCGGCGTGTCGCGGGACTCGGCCTGGACCGGGCTCTCGGTGAGCACCACGGTGCCCAACCCGAGCACCCGTCCGGGCCTGCGCCTGCCGGGCCGGGTGACGCTGAGCGCCGGCGGCTCGGACGTGCCGGTCCGGCACGTCCGGCTGGGGCTGGTGACCCAGGTCGAACCGGAGGACCCGGAGGCGCCGCGCCGCCTGGTGCAGTTCCGGACGTGGACGATCGCGGGACGGTTCGTGGTGCCGGCCGGGCACCGGCGCGCAGTGGACTTCGCCGTGCCGCTGCCGTGGGAGTCGCCGGTGACCACGTACGGCGGGGTGCCGTTGCTGAGCCTGCGTACCGGGCTACGCACCGAGGTGTCGGTGGACCCGGAGGTGGACCAGGGCGCGATGGTGCCGGTGCTGATCCATCCGCTGCCCACCCAGGAGCACGTGCTCGCCGCGCTGGACACGCTCGGCTTCGCGATCCGGCAGGCGGGGCTGCGCGAGGGACGGCTGCCGGGGGTGGAGCAGACGTTGCCGTTCCAGCAGTGGTACGGGTTCTGGGCCGCGCCGCTCTACGCCGGCCCGATGACCGAACTCGAAGTGATCATGCTGACCGACTCGGCCGGCATGGAGGTGCTGCTCTGGGTGGACCGGCGGCTCTCCCTGGCCGGGATCACCCATCAGAGCATCAGCCGGTTCCGGGTCTGGCACGCCGGGGCCGACCAGCGGGACTGGGTGGCCACAGTGGACGGCTGGCTGCGGCACACCATCGACAGGCACGCGGCCGCCGCCGCGCACGCCGACTGGTCGGCCACGATCCGCGAGTCGGCGCACGTCAGCCGCCGCCCCGACCGGCCCGTCGCGCCCGGCTACGGGCTCGGTGGGACGGCCGGCGGCGCGGGCATCGGCGGTGGGGGCGGAGGCGGCGACGGCACCTGACCGGCGCCGCCCGTCAACCGGCGGCGAGCTTGAGGCTGAAGCCGAGGAACAGCACCGCGACCGCTGTGGTGCCGCTCGCGGCGAGCCGGCGGCGCTGCCGGAACTGGGCCGCCAGGTACGTGCCGGTGAAGATCAGCACGGTCAGGTAGATCGCGCTGGCGACCTGTGCGATCAGCCCGAGCAGCAGGAACGACAGCGCCGGCCACGCGTACCCGGGGTCGACGAACTGGATGAAGAACGAGACGAAGAACAGGATCGCCTTCGGGTTGAGCAGGCTGATCACCAGCGCCCGCCGGAACGGCTCCCGCTGCCCCGCCGGCTCGACCTCGTCGATCAGGCGTGGCGTGGCCGGGTCGTTGCGGTCGCGCCAGCGCCGCCACGCGCCGCGCAGCATGGCCAGCCCCAGATACCCGAGGTACGCCGCGCCGGCGTACTTGATCACCAGGTAGAGCGGCGGGTACGCCTGGAGCAGCGAGGCCACCCCGGCGGCGGACAGGACCATCAGCACCGCGTCGCCGACGAACACCCCGGCCGCGGCCCGGTAACCGGTGGCCACGCCCCGGCGGGCGGCGGTGGCGAGCACGAAGAGCGAGTTCGGGCCGGGCAGCAGCACGATCGCCACGGTGCCCAGCACGTACGTCCAGATGTCGGTGATCCCCAGCACGCCGGACATCATGACGCCGCGGCCGCCGTCGGGCGAAGCCTTTCCCGCAGGCTGACCTGTGCCTTCGGCCACTCCTGCGCGAGCATGGAGTACTGCACGGTGTCCCGCCAGGAGCCGTCGGCGCGTTGCTTGTGCTGACGCAGCACGCCCTCCCGGCTCGCGCCGAGCCGTGCGATGGCCCGCTGCGAGCGTTCGTTACGGATGTCGGTGTGCCAGACCACGCGGACCGCGTCCAGGTCGTCGAAGGCCCGGCGCAGCAGCAGCAGCTTCGCCTCGGTGTTGACGCCGGTACGCCACCACGGGCGGCCCAGCCAGGTGTAGCCGATCGCCAGCGACCGGCGGACCGGGTCGATCTCGTAGTAGGAGGTCGTGCCGATCACGGCGCCGGTGGTGGCGCAGCGCTGCGTCCAGCACACCTGCTCGCCGCGCTCCTGCGCCTCCAGGTAGCTGGCGATCACCCGACGCATCTCGGCGGCGTCGGCGGGCTGCGTGCCGCCCAGGTGCCGCCAGACCTCCTCGTCGGCGGTGGCGGCGTACAGCTCGTCGGCGTGGGCGAGGTCGAGCGGCTCCAGCACGACGTGCTCGCCGCGCAGCACCGCCGGCTCGTGCCACGGCGAGCGGGCCGCCCGCAGGTACGCGGGCACCGGCGCGGCCACCCCGGGCGCCGGTTCGGGGCGTCCGGGCGTGAGCCGCAGCGGCACCACACCGGCCCAGTACGGCAGCGCCTCGTCGGCCGGCTCGTCGTTCACCCCGCCGGTGCGCATTCGTACCGACACCTCGCGCAGCGGCAGCGCCAGCACGGCCGTCTCGGCCAGTTCGCGCCGGTTCGGCGGGCGGCTGTCGGCGGACCGGCCGGTGGCCACCTTCTCCACCAGCGCGGTCATCGCCGCGGCCTTCTCGCCGGGGTCGTCGACCAGCCGGGCGGTGCCGTGCGCCACCACCGAGCGGTAGTTGGCGCTGTGGTGGAACTGGGAGCGGGCGTAGATCAGCCCGTCGAGGTGGGTCACGGCGACGCAGACCGGCAGCCCGGCCTCGCCCCGGGCGGCGAGCAGCGGCCGGCTGCCGGTGGACCCGTGCAGGTAGAGCGTGTCGCCGAGGCGGACGTGCAGCGTCGGCAGGACGCGCGGCTCGCCGTCGACGGTGAACGCCAGCGCGCAGTGGTACGCCTCGTCGAGCAGCGCGTGGGCGGTGGCCCGGTCGTAGTGCATCCGGTCGCGGGCGCGGCTGGCGGTGGTGCGTTCGGTCGGGGGGTACACGTGACATCCCACCTTCGTGCTAGTACAATCTCCGAACTGTGGCAGCACATTATCAGATCGTCGGTTCCACCTCGGCCGCGATTTCGGGAAGCGTCGAATCCGGCATCCGCACCGGTGACCTCGCCCCGGGCGACGCCCTGCCCGCCGTCCGCGCGCTCGCCGCCGACCTCGGCGTCAGCCCGGCCACCGTCGCGAAGGCATACCAGGAACTGCGGCAACGCGGCCTGGTCGCGACCGCCGGCCGGCACGGCACCCGGGTCCGCCCCCGCCCGCCGGGGGGTCCGATCTCGGCGGCGAGCGCGGCCAGGTGCGGCCCGAGCGGGGGGCTGGCTCTTATAC
>NZ_WBKS01000159.1:0-12310 GCF_008868145.1 Micromonospora sp. AMSO1212t | reverse complement strand
GCGTGAGGTAGCCGTGGCGCCACGTGCGCGGGGTGTCCAGGATCGGCCAGCCTGTCTCCTTGACCGCCTCGACCGTCCGCAGCCAGCGCTGCCGGGGGCCGAACGGGGCGTAACCGGCGGCCGAACGCCACGCGTGCTCCAGCGCGTCGATCAGGCCGTGGATGCGTTCGCCCGGCACGTTGCGGTGGATCAGCGCCTTCGGCAGCCGCTCGGCGAGCGTCGCCGGGGTCTCCAGCGTGGTCAGCTTCGCCGACAGGGTGAGCGTGCGCGGGCCGGCGGCGTCCAGCAGCACCCACGAGCCCAGCCGGCCCAGCTCGTCGCAGGTGCCCTCGACCAGCAGCCCGCCCGGCGCGAGCCGCCCGGTGACGGTACGCCAGGCGTCGGCCACCTCGCTCTCGTCGTACTGGCGGAGCACGTTGAACGCCCGCACCAGCGCGGGACGCAGTCCGGCCAGCTCGAAGCCGCCCCGGGCGAACGTCAGCCCGGGCGGGTCGGCGGCGGGACGGGCGGCGGCGACGCGTACCGGATCGATCTCCAGGCCGACCACCCGCACGTCCGGGCGGACCCCGGCCGCGAGACGGGCCCGCAGTTCGACCGGCGTGACCGGGGTGGCGCCGTAGCCCAAGTCCACCACGAGCGGGTCGGCGGCGGCGCGCAGCGCGTCGCCGCAGGTCTCGACGATCCAGTTGTCCACCCGCCGGAGCCGGTTGGGGTTCGTCGTCCCCCGGGTGGCCACGCCGAGCGGCCGCTCCATCAGTGCCTCCGGGTCAGCGACTGCGGGGCTCGCAAGACCGGCTCACTCCTCGCGCTTCACGCATCTCTGGGGTTCGCGACTGCGGGGCTCGCAAGACCGGCTCTCTCCTCGCGCTTCACGACGTCCGGTGGACCTTGTGCTGCGCGGCCTGAGCCAGCGGGCGGACCACGAGCTGATCGATGTTGACGTGGTGCGGGCGGGTCGCGCACCAGGCGACGCAGTCGGCCACGTCGTCGGCCACGAGTGGTTCGGCGACTCCGGCGTAGACCGCCTCGGCCCGGTCGGCGTCGCCGCCGAAGCGGACCAGGCCGAACTCCTCGGTCTTCACCATGCCGGGGTCGATCTCGATCACCCGGACCGGACGGCCGCACAGCTCCAGCCGCAGCGTGCCGGCGACCGCGGTCTGCGCGTGCTTGGCGGCCGTGTAGCCGCCGCCGCCCTCGTAGACCACGCGCCCGGCGGTGGAGCTGACGATCACGATCGTGCCGGCGCCGGAGCGCTCCAGCGCGGGGAGCAGCGCCTTGGTGACGCGCAGCGTGCCGAGCACGTTGACGTCGTACATCCATTGCCAGTCGCCCACGTCGGCCGTCTCGACCGGGTCCAGGCCGCGGGCGCCGCCGGCGTTGTTCACCAGCAGCGTGGCCGGCCCGGGGGCGGCCTCGGCGGCGGCGGCCAGGCCGGCGACCGACTCGTCCGAGGTCACGTCGCAGGCCACAGCTGTCGCCGCGCCGCCGGCCGCCTCGATCTCCGCTACGAGCGCGGCCAGCCGGTCGGTACGCCGGGCGGCGGCCAGCACGTGGAATCCCTCGGCGGCGAGCCGGCGGGCGGTGGCCGCGCCGATCCCGCTGGACGCCCCGGTGACGATGGCGACTGAAGTCATCCGGTCATTGTCTCCCGTCGCCGGGCCGGGCGGCGGGATGAGGTCCGTCACGCCCGGGACCCGGCGGAAAGCATTTCGGTACCCCGATGGGGAAGATGACATCCGGCACACGGGTTGACCGAGAAGCGCCGGTCGTGCGGACGGCATCAACCGTGACAGAGGGAGCGGACGTGGCGGATTTGCACACCGGTGTCGGTCGTCAGCGAGGTGCCCTTCCGTGGCCGCGGCCCCGCCGCATCGCCACCCTGTCGGTGCACACGTCGCCGCTGCACCAGCCCGGTACGGGCGACGCGGGCGGCATGAACGTCTACATCCTGGAGGTGGCCCGGCGGCTGGCCGAGGCCGACGTCGAGGTGGAGATCTTCACCCGGGCCACCGCCGGTGACCTGCCCCCGGTGGTCGAGGTGGCACCCGGTGTGTCCGTCCGGCACGTCACCGCCGGGCCGTTGGAAGGGCTGACCAAGGAGGAACTACCCGGTCAGCTCTGCGCCTTCACCGCGGGGGTGCTGCGGGCCGAGGCGGCCCGCCCGCCGGGCCACTACGACCTGCTCCACTCGCACTACTGGCTCTCCGGCCAGGTCGGCTGGCTGGCCAAGGAGCGCTGGGGCGTACCGCTGGTGCACACCGCGCACACCCTGGCCAAGGTCAAGAACGCCCGCCTCGCCGCCGGGGACCGTCCCGAGCCGAAGGCACGGGTGATCGGCGAGGAGCAGGTGGTCGCCGAGGCGGACCGGCTGGTCGCCAACACCCGGGTCGAGGCCCGCGACCTGCTCGACCGGTACGCGGCCGCCCCGGACCGGGTGGCGGTCGTGGAACCCGGCGTCGACCTGGAGCGGTTCCGTCCCGCCGCGGGCGACCGGGACGCCGCGACCCGGGCCGCACGACGCCGGCTCGGCCTGCCGACCGACGGGTACGTGGTCGCGTTCGTCGGCCGGATCCAGCCGCTCAAGGCACCGGACGTGCTGGTCCGCGCCGCCGCCGCGCTGCGGGAACGGGATCCGGCGCTGGCCGACGATCTGACCGTGGTGATCTGCGGCGGGCCGAGTGGCACCGGCCTGGACCGGCCCACCGCGCTGATCGAACTCGCGCACGCGCTCGGCATCGCCGACCGGGTGCGTTTCCTCCCGCCGCAGACCGGCGCGGACCTGCCCGCG
This sequence comes from Micromonospora sp. AMSO1212t, assembly GCF_008868145.1. Lineage (NCBI taxonomy): Bacteria > Bacillati > Actinomycetota > Actinomycetes > Micromonosporales > Micromonosporaceae > Micromonospora > Micromonospora sp. AMSO1212t. Next base: position 9,522 of record NZ_WBKS01000159.1, on the reverse strand, counting down.
CTCTACCGTGCCGCCGATCTGGTCGCGGTGCCGTCGCACAACGAGTCGTTCGGGCTGGTCGCGCTGGAGGCCCAGGCGTGCGGCACGCCGGTGCTGGCCGCCGCCGTGGGCGGCCTCGTCACCGCGGTACGCGACGGCGTCAGCGGCATGCTCATCGACGGGCACGACCCGGTGGACTGGGCCCGCGCGATGGCCCGGCTGCTGCCCGACCGGGCACGCCGTGCCGCGCTGGGCCGGGGCGCCGAGCGGCACGCCCGGGACTTCTCCTGGCACCGCACCGCCTCCGGCCTGCTCGCGGTCTACGGGGAGGCGATCACCGAGCACCGGGCCCGGCTGGCGCGGCGGCTCGGCGACCCGGCCCTGCTGTGCTCCTGGTGATCCGCCACCGGGCGGCCCCGGTACGCCGGTCGTAGAGTGGGTGCGATGAGCCGCAGGAGTGAGGTCGCCGCGCTGATCGAGTCCGTCTGCGCGGAGCGTGAGCTGGAGTGGGAGTCGACCGGCGAGGCGTCGTACGCGGTGACGCTGCCCGGCACGCACAAGCTCAAGACGATCTGCAACCTGATCGTGGGTGAGCACGCGCTGCGGGTCGAGGCGTTCGTGATGCGCCAGCCCGACGAGCGCCGCGAGGAGCTGTGGGCCTGGCTGCTCCAGCGCAACGCCCGCATGTACGGCGTCTCGTTCTCCATCGACTCGGTCGGCGACGTCTACCTGACCGGGCGGGTCAACCTGGCCGGGATCGACGCCGACGAGCTGGACCGGCTGCTCGGTTCCGTGCTGACGTACGCCGACGAGTCGTTCGACAGCATGCTGGAGATCGGCTTCGGCACCGCCATCCGCCGGGAGTGGGAGTGGCGGGTCAAGCGCGGCGAGTCGACCGCCAACCTGGCCGCGTTCGCGCACCTTTTCGAGCCGTCCGCCACTGCCGGATCGTCCGCCGGAGGTTCGGAGCCCTCCTGACGGGTATGCCGCCCCGCGCGGTGCGGAGCACTGGGACCCACCGCGGGCCGAGGACGGACTGTCGAGGAGCGTGTCCCATGGCTCAGCGCAACAGCTCAGGTCGCGGCACGACTGCGACTCGGACCAAGCGGCAAACCGGCAACCAGACGCCGAACACCCCGGGGGTGTCGGAGTCGGCGATCTCCCGGATGAAGGTCGACGACATCCGCAGCCAGCTCCGGCGGCGCGGGATCTCGGGGATCTCCGCGCTGCGGAAGCCGGAACTGGTGAAGACCCTGGCGCGAAGCATGCGTGGGGAGGGCGGCGCGGCCCGGCGGAGCACCGGCCCGGCCGGCCGGCCGTCGGCGACCCGCAAGAGCACCGCCGCCAAGAAGACCACGGCGGCGAAGCGGACCACGTCGGCCCGCCGGAGCGCCACGTCGCCGGCCAAGACCGCGCCGGCCGCACGCGCCACCGGCGCCAGGGCCAAGGCGACGGGTACGCGCAAGGCGGCGCCCGCCCGAGCGAAGGCGACTTCGTCGCGGGCGACGACGGCGCGTGCCAAGGCGGCTCCGTCCCGGGCGAAGGCGACTTCGTCGCGGGCGACCGCGACGAGGTCGAAGGCGGCCCCGTCTCGAGCCAAGGCGACTTCGGCTCGGGCGAAGGCGGCACCCGGGCGCGCCACCGCTGCGTCGTCCCGTGCGAAGGCCGCGCCCGCTCGGGCGAAGGCGGCTCCTTCGCGGGCGAAGGCGGCCCCGTCGCGGGCGAAGGCGGCACCGGCTCGGGCCAAGGCTGCACCGGCCCGGAAGGCGCCGACCGCGCAGACCGCGCCGACCCGTGGGCCGGCGTCCAGCCGGTCGATCGGATCGTCGCAGCTCATCACGTCGCTCGCGGACCGGCCGGAGCGTCCGGGCCGGAGCCTGGTCACCCGGGACCACGAGGTGATCCAGCGCTGGGCGCGGGCGCGGGGCGCGAAGCCCGCCACCATCGCCGGCACCGAGCGCGAGGGCCGGCCCGGGGTGCTGACGTTCAACATCCCCGGGTACCGGGAGAGCAGCCGGATCCGCGAGATCACCTGGGACGACTGGTTCCGCACGTTCGACCTGCGGCGGCTGAACCTGATCTACCAGGAGCAGATGAGGGACGGCCGGCAGAGCAACTTCTTCCGGACCGAGAACCCGAATCGCGAGGACGGCTGAGGTTTGCGGGAATGGCCGACGGGAACCCCGTGTTTGCCATTCCAGGGACGACAGCACGGACAGCCGGGTTTGCGACACGGGTGCTGTGACGGGCAAGACAGTGTTCTGGGTTGAATCCGGAATCCGGGCGAACTAACTTTATTGCACCGCGTCACGCTTGTTTTCGTTCGGGGGAGCGGTGGATCGATCAGATCCGCGCAGGCGAGACGCGAAGATCGGGTGGAGCACACCGTTGGGGGACGGTGCCGCCCGTGGAACCGGCGGCGCGAGCGGGCGACGCTTACGGGGGTGAGTGTCGCCCGCCGCCGCCGGGCGTACGGTATGAGCGCCCATCTCGACGGGGGTCGGGGTGGGCGCTCTGCCGTGTCTCCCCTCAGCGGGCGGACTTGACCGGTTCCGCCGCCGCAGCCCGCAGCGCGGCCACCCGCCGCTCCCGGCGCGGCCCGGCGAGCAGGTGCCCGGCCGCGGCCACCAGGCCGAATGCGCCCACCACCAGCCAGTGCCGCTCGCCCAGGTGTTCCAGGCTGAGCCCGCCGAGCGCCGGCGCCACGAACGACGCGGCCGGGAACGTCAGGTAGAACACCGACTGGTAGCGGGCGCGTAGTTCGGGCGGCGCGAGGTCCGCGTTGATCTGTGCGTTCGGCGGCGCGGCGAGCATCTGCCCGATCGTCCAGACCACCGCGGCACCGAGGTAGAGCGGCAACCCGTCGGCGACTGTGAGCGCGCCGAACCCGAGCGCCATCAGGCCGGTGGAGACGGCCAGCACGCTCGACTTGCGGTACGGCTCGATGAGCCGGGGCACGAACAGTTGCCCGACCACGATCAGCGCCCCGCCGAGCGCCACCACCAGCCCGTACGCCGACGGGCGCAGACCGTCCGCGCGCATCGCCAGCGGCATGATCGTGGAGGTCTGCATGGTCAGCACGGCCAGCAGGAACGTCAGCGCGACGAACACCAGGAACGTGCGGTCGGTGAGCGCGGTGTGCAGCCCGGGACGGCGTCCTGCCACCGCCTGCGGCGTGAGCGCGGGCCGCCGGGTGAGCGTCTCCGGCACCTTCAGCGCGATCACCACAGCCGCCGCCAGCGTGGCAGCGGCGTCGACCAGGAACAGCGCCACGAAGCTGGCCTCGGCGAGCAGCCCGGCCAGCAGCGAGGCCACCGCCATGCCCAGGTTGAACGCCCAGAACTGGAGGTTGAACGCGCGGGAGCGGCGGGCCTCGGGCACCACGTCCACGATGGCGGCCACGAACGCCGGGCTGGGCATCGAGTGCGCCACCCCGACCAGCGTGGCGAGTACGGCGATCACCGCCAGGTGCGTGCTGAACGCCAGTGCCGCCATCAGCCCGGCGGCGGCGAGGTGGGCGGCGAGCAGGGTGGCCCGCCGTCCCCACCGGTCGGCCAGCACGCCGCCGAGCAGCGTCCCGGCCGCGCCACCGATCCCGTACGCGCCGACCACCAGCCCGGCCAGCGACGGCGGGGCACCCCGCGCGACGGTCAGGTAGAGCGACAGGAACAGCAGAGCGAACGCGCCGGCCCGGTTGATCAGCAGGCCGGACCAGAGGTACCAGAACGTGGCTGGTAGTCCGCCGGCCGTGTCGTCCCACCAGCGCCGCAGGCCGCGCACCCGTCCTCCAGGAAGGTTTCCTTACCGATTCCGTCCCGTACCGTATCCACAGGCCTCGGGGCGGTCGCGCCGGGGCGTACTCAGGAACCGGCGCGGACCGGGGCGGCGGGTGCGGTCGCCGCGGCCTCGCCCGCCTCGGGCGCCGGGGCGGCGGTGGCGGTGACCGGCGTGACGGGCGTGCCCACGGCGCGCAGCGCGACCGCGCGGCGCTCCCGGGCCGGCCCGGAGATCAGGTGGGCGACCGCCGCCACGACGCCGATGCCCGCACAGCCGAGCCAGAGCGCGCTGTTGCCGGCGTGCTCGCGCGTCAGGCCGCCGAGGATCGGCGCGGCGGCGCCGGCGAGCTGCCAGGACAGCGAGAAGACGCCCTGGTAGCGGCCACGCAGCGCGGCGGGGGACAGCTCCGCGATCAGGGTGGCGTTCGACGGCGAGTTGAGCATCTCGCCGACGGTCCAGATCAGCACGGTCAGGCCGTAGAGCCAGACCGTGTCGGCGAGCGCGGTGAGCCCGAACCCGGCGCCCATCACCAGCGACGCGAGCGCCAGCACGTGCGACCGGCTCCGGCCCTTGATGAGCCGGGGTACGAAGAGCTGGCCGAACACGATGAGCACGCCGTTGAGCGCGATCACCGAGCCGTACGTGGCCGGGCTGAGCCCGGAGTCGCCCATCGCGATCGGCAGCATCGAGATGTGCTGGAGGAACACCAGCGCGGCGAGCAGGTTGAGCGCGACGAAGCCGAGGAACACCCGGTCGGCGAGGATGGTGCGCAGCGCGCCGGCCGGCGCCGGCATTCCCTTGACGGGAAGCGCGGTGACCGGGCCGCGGGTCTCGCCGACCTTGGTGAAGATGATCAGCGCGGTTACCAGCGTGGTGGTCGCGTTCACCAGGAACAGCAGCAGGTAGCTGCCCTGGGCGGCGAAGCCGGCGAGCACCGCGGCGCAGGCGAAGCCGAGGTTGATGGCCCAGTAGTTGAGCGAGAAGGCGCGCAGCCGGTCCTTGTCCGGCACCACGTCGACCATCATCGCGCCGAAGGCCGGGCGGGCCGCCTCGGCGAACGCGCCGAGCAGCAGCGCGCCCACTGCGACCGCCCAGAGCGGACGGGCGAGGCCCAGCGCGATCATCATGCCCGCCGCGCCGACGTGCGCGGCGAGCAGCGTGGGCCGCCGTCCCCAGCGGTCGGTCAGGGTGCCGCCGATGGTGGTGCCGACCGCGCCGCCGGCACCCCAGAGACCGATCACCAGACCGGCCTGGGAGGCGGAGAAGCCGCGTTCCTGGGTCAGGTAGATGGCCAGGAAGATCAGGACGAACGAGCCGAGCCGGTTGATCAGCGTGCCGGCCCAGAGGTACCAGAACGTCCGTGGCAGGCCGCCGGCCGTGTCCTGGAACCAGCCTCGCACCGTCCGCATCCCGACGCCCCCGTTTTTGGTAATGACCGACCTGTTCAGAACGCCTTACAACCTAGTGCCGGGCCGGAGCCGTGGTCATCAGGTTTTCCACGTGGTGGTCGTCACCACAGGTCGCCGCGTGTCCGCCCGGCCGGTACGGCAGGATGATCGGCATGACTGCGAGCGAGGGGCCCACCGTCGGGACGCTGGTCCTGCTGCGGCACGGCGAGAGCGACTGGAACGCCAAGAACCTCTTCACCGGCTGGGTCGACGTCGACCTGACCGCCAAGGGGGAGACCGAGGCGCGGCGCGGCGGCGAGCTGCTGCGCGAGCACGACCTGCTGCCGGACGTGGTGCACACGAGCCTGATGCGCCGGGCGATCCGCACCGCCGAGCTGGCGCTGAACGCCGCCGACCGGCACTGGATCGCGGTGCGCCGGTCGTGGCGGCTCAACGAGCGTCACTACGGCGCCCTGCAGGGCAAGGACAAGAAGCAGACCCTCGACGAGTACGGCGAGGAGCAGTTCATGCTCTGGCGCCGGTCGTACGACACGCCGCCGCCGCCGATCGACGACGCGGACGAGTGGTCCCAGGTCGGCGACCCCCGGTACGCGCTGCTGCCGACCGAGCTGATGCCGCGCACCGAGTGCCTGAAGGACGTCGTCGAACGGATGCTGCCCTACTGGTACGACTCGATCGTGCCGGACATCCTGGCCGGCCGGACCGTGCTGGTCGCCGCGCACGGCAACTCGCTGCGAGCCCTGGTCAAGCACCTCGACCAGATCTCCGACGAGGCGATCGCCAAGCTGAACATCCCGACCGGCATCCCGCTGCGCTACGACCTGGACGCCGACCTGCGCCCGCAGGTGCTCGGCGGGACGTACCTGGACCCGGCGGCGGCCAAGGCCGCCGCCGCCGCGGTCGCCAACCAGGGCCGCTGAGACGGCGTGGGCGGGGCCTCCCCCGAGGCGGCCCCGCCCACGGTTCTCAGCCGGACGTCGAACCGGTGATCAGGTAGACCACGTGCTCGCCCGCGTTCACCGCGTGGTCGGCGAAGCGCTCGTAGAAGCGGCCCAGCAGCGTGGCGTCGATCGCCGTCTCCACCCCGTACGGCCAGTCGTCGCCGAGCAGCACGCCGAACAGGCTCTTGTGCAGGTCGTCCATCGCGTCGTCGTCGCCGTCCAGTTCGGCGGCCACATCGGCGTCCGGCTTGGCCAGCACGGCGCCGATCTTCTCCGCCATCCGGTCGGCGATGCCGGCCATGTCGGTGAAGACCGGCCGCAGCTCCGCCGGCACCGCCGGGGACGGATGGCGGCGCAGCGCCGTCTTGGCCACGTGATCGGCCAGGTCACCCATCCGCTCCAGATCGGCTGCCACGTGCAGCGCGGTGATCATCGCCCGCAGGTCGGAGGCCACCGGCGCCTGCCGGGCCAGCAGGTCACAGACCCGCTCCTCCACGTGCCGGTAGAGGTCGTCGATCTCGGCGTCCCGCGCGATCACCGTCTCGGCGGCCGTCCGATCGGCGGTGAGCAGCCCCTTGGTGGCCTGGCGCATGGCCGCGCGTACCGCCTCGGCCATGTCCACCAGCAACTGGCTGACAATCTGCAGGTCGGCCCGGAACTCGTCGCGCATCGTCACTTCCTGGGGTCGGTGGCCGCCACCCCCATGGGGTACGGCAGGAGCAGGTGCGCGCCCCACGCTAGGCCGAACGGCCGGCACCAGGGTGAACGCGGATGAACGACGCGGGGCCCGCAGGTGAACTTTGCCGAAAGCGAGAGTGGTTCGTCCCTTTGTGCCCGATCCCTGGGTTAACAATGACCCTACGATCGCCGGGTGGAGTGGGCGGTGGCCGCCGTGGTGGCCGGAGCGCTGGTGACCGGGCTGGTCGCCGGGGCGCTGCTGTCCGGACCCGTTGACGAATGGCGGCGCCGCCGGGCGTCGCGGGGCGGCGGGATCCTCCGTCGTGATGCAGGGAGGACGACGATTCCGGACGACCAGCAGGGGGGCCTATCCGGGCTCGGCCGTAAGACGATCGACTCGCTGCGGGCAGGTGTGGTGGTGCTCGGCCCGGACGACGTGCCGGTGCTGGTGAACCCGGCCGCCCGGGCGATGGGTCTGCTCCGTGCCGGGGCGACGCCGGGTTCGATCGCGGCGCACCCGTTGATCCGTACCCTCGCCGGGCAGGTCCGCCGCACGGGCGTGCGGCGCGAGATCGAGCTGGACCTGCCCCGGGGCCGCGACGGCGGCGGGGACAACCCGCTCGGCGTGCACCTGCGGGCGATGGGACTGGGGTCCGGCTACATCTCGATCGAGGCGGTGGACGTCACCGAGTCGCACCGTCTCGCGCGGGTACGCCGGGACTTCGTGGCGAACGTCAGCCACGAGCTGAAGACGCCGATCGGCGCGCTGCAACTGCTCGCCGAGGCGCTCGTCGACGCCACCGAGCCGGCCGCCGGCGGCGCGCCCGACCTGTCCGAGGACCTGGTCGCCGCGCGGCGGTTCGCCGAGCGGATCCAGCACGAGTCGACCCGGCTCGGCCGCCTGGTGCAGGAGCTGCTGGAACTGACCCGTCTCCAGGGCGCCGAACCGCAGCCCGCCCCCGAGCCGGTCTCGGTGGACTGGGTGCTCGCCGAGGTCGTCGACCGGACCCGCACCGCCGCCACCGCCCGCCGGGTGGAGATCGCCGTCGGCGGGCAGCGGGGCCTGACCGTGTACGGCAGCGACAGCCAACTCGCCACAGCGGTGGCGAACCTGGTGGAGAACGCGATCACCTACTCCGGCGAGGACACCACGGTCCGGGTGACAGTGACCGGCACCGAGGAACACGTCGAGATCGCCGTGGCCGACCAGGGCATCGGCATCGCCCCGAACGAGGTCGACCGGATCTTCGAGCGGTTCTACCGGGCCGACCAGGCCCGCTCCCGGGCGACCGGCGGCACCGGCCTGGGCCTGGCCATCGTCAAGCACATCGCCAGCAACCATGGCGGCCGGGTGGAAGTGTCGAGCACCCTTGGTGGGGGGTCGACGTTCACCCTCCGGTTGCCCGCACGCCCCCCGGACGACCTGGAGACGACACTCGCCTCCGCTGGGATCGAGGCCGGCCCGGCCGAGCTCCGGCAGGTCTGACCACAGGAAAGGAAACACCCGTTGAGCCGCGTACTGGTGGTCGAGGACGAGGAGTCGTTCTCCGACGCCCTGTCCTACATGCTCCGCAAGGAGGGGTTCGAGGTCTCCGTCGCCGCGACGGGCCCCGCCGCCCTCACCGAGTTCGACCGGACCGGCGCCGACATCGTGCTGCTCGACCTGATGCTGCCGGAGATGTCCGGCACCGAGGTCTGCCGGCAGCTCCGCCAGCGCTCGCACGTGCCGATCATCATGGTCACGGCGCGGGACAGCGAGATCGACAAGGTGGTCGGCCTGGAGATCGGCGCCGACGACTACGTGACCAAGCCGTACTCGCCGCGTGAACTGGTCGCCCGGATCCGGGCGGTGTTGCGGCGGCAGAGCCCTGAGTCGAACGAGACGGGCGCGCCGACGCTCGCCGCCGGGCCGGTCCGGATGGACATCGAACGGCACGTGGTGACAGTCGGCGGCACCGGGGTGCAACTCCCACTCAAGGAGTTCGAGCTGCTGGAGCTGCTGCTGCGCAACGCCGGGCGGGTGCTCACCCGCGGCCAGTTGATCGACCGGGTCTGGGGCGCCGACTATGTGGGCGACACCAAGACGCTCGACGTGCACGTGAAGCGGCTGCGCTCCAAGATCGAGCCGGAGCCGTCGGCGCCGCGCTACATCGTCACGGTCCGGGGCCTGGGCTACAAGTTCGAGCCGTAACCGGGCCGCGGTCCGTCCGGCGAGGGTGACCGTGGTAGCTCCTGGAAGATTTCGGCCCCCATGAGGCCCCTTTCCTTCCATGATCCGTTCGCTCCGACGCTCCGGCGCTCCGTTCGCTCCCGGCGCTCCGGCGCTCCGGCGCTCCGGCGCTCCGCGCCTGCGCGTCGCCTCACGCGCTCACCGTTCAGCCCTGCCCGTCGCTGCTCCACTGGGAGCGTGGGCCTCGCCGATCTTGCAGTTGTGGCGCCCACCTTGACCTTTTCGCGAACTCTGCGAGGTGCCACAACTCCAAGATCGCCGTGCCGCTCGCGGGGATCTTGGACCGTTCTCGTCGGCGGCGAGCCCATGACTGCCCAGATCTCCTTCCGGGCTCGGCGATCTTGCACTTTGGCACCCCGCAAACCTCGCCAATCGGGCACTCGATGGGCTTCAAGTGCAAGATCGCGCAGGGCGGCCCAGCTCGGCCGCGTCGATCATGAGGTTGGCGGCGTTTGGTGTCCGTTTTGTCGCCGCCAACTTCATGATCGACGGCGCAGGGAGGTGGGGT
>NZ_WBKS01000158.1:0-12417 GCF_008868145.1 Micromonospora sp. AMSO1212t | reverse complement strand
GTCGGGGTGCAGGATCGCGGCTATCGTCTCGGCGCCGTCGACCAGGCGCGGGCCGGCGCGCACGATCAGACCATCCGCGTCCAGCGCCCACACCTGCGCGTCCGGGAAGTGCCCGGCCACCGTGGCGGCCTGCTCGGCCGCGCCGTCGAGGCGGAACCCGCACGGCGCGACCAGCACCACCTCGGGGCGGGCGGCCCGCAGGGCGTCCCAGGTGGTCGGCGCGGACCGGGCGCCCCGATGGGTGGCGACCGGCTCGCCGCCGGCGACGTCGACCAGGTCCGGGATCCAGTGCCCGGCGCCGAACGGCGGGTCCACCCATTCGACCACCGCGACCCGGCGCCGGGGCCGGCCCGCCACCGCCGCGCCGACCGCCGCGAGCCGGGCACGCAGACCGTCGACCAGGGCCTCCGCGCGATCCGGCACCCGGGCCGCAGCGCCCACCGCGCGGATCGACTCCAGCACGTCGTCGAGGGTGTACGGGTCGAGCGACAGCACGTCGGCCCGGCACCCCAGGTGCTCCACGGCGTCGGCGACCCGGCCCGAGGGCAGCGCGCACACGCGGCAGAGATCCTGGGTGAGGATGAGGTCCGGGTCCAGCCCGGCGAGCGCCCCGGCGTGCAGCGTGTAGAGGTCGGCACCGGCCGCGACCTGCGCCCGGACGTACGCGTCGATGTCGCCGGGACTCATGCCCCGGGTGTCCCGGCCACCGACGACCACTGTGGTGTCCGACCGGTCGCGCGCGGGCACCTCGCACTCGAAGGTGACGCCGACCAGGTCGTCGCCGAGGCCGAGCGCGTACACGATCTCGGTGGCGGAGGGGAGCAGGGAGACCAGCCGCATGCCCGCCATCATGCCCTGCGGACGGACCGCCCCGTCCCGAGGCCGGTCCGGACCGGACACCGGGTCGCCCTCGGGCCTTGCCGGGACGCCGTACCCGCTTAGACTCTGCTGACTCCGCCGAGCCCCCCGGGCGGTGTGCCGGGGTGCGTCGGCGCCCCGTTCCGGTCAGCACGCTGACCTGCGCTCCGGAGAACCCGATGAAGAGCCGTACCGCCGCCGTCCTGACCATCCTCTGCGCGGCCACCGCGCTCACCGCCTGCGGTGACGACGAGCCCGCGCCGAAAGGCCAGCAGGTGCCGGTGACCGCCACCGACACCAGCTGCGAGGTCACCACCACGCTGTTCACCCCGGGCACCGTCACGTTCACGGTGACCAACCGGGGTCAGCAGGCCACCGGGGTCTACGTCTACGGCCGGGAGGGCGACGCCTTCACCAAGGTGATCGCCGAGGTCGCGGACGTGCCGGCGGGCCGCACCGGCGACCTGCGCGCGTCGCTGCAGACCGGCACGTACGAGGTGGCCTGCAAGCCGGGCCGGCAGGGCGACGGCGTGCGGACCCGGATCACCGTCTCCGACGACGGCAACCTCGCCAGCGCCGCGGCCGAGGTGGCCTACGACCGGTCGGTGACGATCGAGCTGACCGACGACGCGATGAACGGTGTGGACGCCCTGATCGCCGAGCCGGGCGAGAAGCTCGCGTTCAAGGTGACGAACAAGACCGCCGGGGCCCGGACGCTGTATGTGCTCAACCCCGAGGGCAAGCGGGTCGCCGAGATGAAGGCCGAGGCCAACGGCACCGCCGAGACCGTGGTGACGCTGGGCGCGGCGGGGGACTGGTCGCTGAAGGTCAAGGGCGACGGCGTGCCGTCGGTGAGCAGGCGGCTGGTGGTCCGCTGAGGCGGAGCAGCGTCGATCCGAAGTCGGCCGATCCGGGTGCATCCACCGGGGATGGTCCGGGCGAAGCAATGGTCGTGACGACAGTCACGGACCTGGTCGCCTCGACGAAAGGCTCCCCGATGAACATCGCTCGTCTCGCCGCCCGGCTGGCCGTGGGCGCCACCGCCGCGGCGGTGGCCACCACCGCCGTCGCCGTGCCCGCCCAGGCCGGCGCCAAGCAGCCGGGCACCCGGTCGCTGGCCGCCGTGCTCACCGCCGACAAGAGCGGCTTCGACCGCAACTCGCGGGACTTCGACGTCCTCACGAAGGCGGTCCTGACGGTGTTGCAGGCCAAGCCGGACTCGCCGGTGAAGGTGCTCACCGACGGCACCGTCGCCCTGACCGCGTTCGTGCCGAACGACTACGCGTTCCGCGAGCTGGTGCGGGACATCACCGCCGCGAAGAAGCTGCCCGGTGAGAAGGCCGCGTTCGACGCGGTCGCCGGTCTGGGCGTGGACACCGTGGAGGACGTCCTGCTCTACCACGTCGTGCCCGGCGCGACGATCGACCGGAAGGCGGCGCTGAAGGCCGACGGCGCGGACCTGACCACCGCGCTCGGCGCCACCGTCGAGGTGGACGTGAAGCGCTGCTGGTACGGCCGCGAGGTGCGCCTGGTCGACGCCGACACCAGCGACCGCAACGCGCGGGTGGTCCGGTACGACATCAACAAGGGCAACAAGCAGATCGCGCACGCGGTGGACCGGGTGCTGCGCCCGATCGACCTGCCCTGAACCACCCCCGCCACGGCGCCCGGCACCCCCTGCCGGGCGCCGTCGGCGTGCGCCGGACGGTTCGCCGCCTGATCTGCCTCTGGTGGGCGGCGCGAGCCGTGCCGTACGGTGCTCGCCGTGACCGCGCACGATCATGTCCCGCCCGGCCCCGTCGCCGTGCTCGCCAACCCGGCCGCGGGCCGGGGGCGGCACCGCGGTCTGCTGCCCGGGATCCTGGAGCGCCTCGCCGGAGCGGGCCGCCCGGTCGAGCTGCTGCGTGCGCGTACCCCCGAGGAGGCGGAGGCGGCGTGCCACGCCGCGGTCGCCGGCGGCGCCGGGGCGCTCGTCGCGGTGGGCGGCGACGGCACGACGCACCGGGCGATGCAGGCGGTCGCCGGCACGGCCGTGCCGTTCGGGCCGGTCCCGGCGGGCACCGGCAACGACTTCGCGGTGGAGGCCGGCTTCCCGGCCGACCCGACGGCCGCCGTCGAGGTGATCACCGCGGCGCTCGCCGCCGGCCGCGCCCGCCCGGTCGACCTGGCGCGGCTGTCCCGGACCGGGGAGGCCGACCGCTGGTTCGGCGCGGTGCTCGCGGCCGGCTTCGACGCGATCGTCAACGAGCGCGCCAACCGGATGCGCTGGCCGCGCGGCCCTCGCCGGTACGACCTGGCGATAGTGGTGGAACTGGCCCGGCTGCGGCCACGCCGCTACCGGCTGGTCCTCGACGGGGTGGCGCAGGAGGTGGACGCGGTGCTGGTCGCCGTCGGCAACACGGCCAGCTACGGCGGCGGCATGCGGATCTGCCCGGACGCCGACCCGCACGACGGCCTGCTGGACGTGGTGGTCGGCGGCCGGTTCGACAGGCGCACGCTGATGCGGGTCAAGCCGCAGATCTACCAGGGCACCCACGTCACGCACCCGCTGGCGCGCGTCTACCGGGCGCGGACGGTGGAGCTGGCCGCCGAGGGCATCACCACGTACGCCGACGGGGAGCGCTCCTTCGACCTGCCGGTCACTGTCACCGCCGTCCCAGCGGCGCTGCGGCTGCTGCGCTGACCGCCGCCGGGGCGGCCGGCGGCACGGCGGAAGGCGGGTCCGGTAAGGGCGGGACGGCGGCGTGGACCGTGCCGGCGCTCGCGGCGACCACGAGCGCGATGGCGAGCACCTCGACCGGGCGCAGCGCCTGGCCGAGCACCAGCCAGCCGGCCACCGCGGCGATCGCCGGACCGAGACTCATCATCACCGCGAACGTCGCGGTCGGCAGCCGCCGCAACGCGGCCAGTTCCAGGCTGTACGGCAGCACCGAGGCGAGCAGCGCCAGCCCGGTGCCGAGCCCCAGCACCACCGGATCGGCGAGGCGACCGCCCGCGTCCGCCAGCCCGAACGGCAGGGTGAGCAGCGCGGCGACGGTCAGGGCGAGGGCCAGCCCGTCGGAGCCGGGGAACCGCGCGCCGATCCGCGCCGAGCAGACGATGTACGCGGCCCACATGGCGCCCGCCGTCAGCGCCAGCGCGGCGCCGGCCGGGTCGAGCCGGTCGAACCCGCCCTGCCCGAGCAGGACCACCCCGGCCAGCGCCAGCGCGGCCCAGCACCAGGCGGCCACCCGGCGCGCGGCGATCACCGACAGCGCCAGCGGGCCGAGCACCTCCAGCGTGACGGCCGGGCCGAGCGGGATCCGCTCGATCGCCTGGTAGAAGATCGAGCTCATGCCGGCCAGGGCCAGCCCGAACGCCAGCACGGCCGCCCAGTCGCGGCGCCCGTGACCGCGTACCCGCGGGCGGCAGAACACGAGCATCAGCAGCGCGCCGATGGCCAGCCGCAGCGTCACCGCCCCGGCCACCCCGGTACGCGGGAACAGCAGCGCGGCCAGCGCGGAGCCGAACTGCACCGACAGGGCCCCGCCGAGCACCAGCGCGACCCCGCCGAGCCGTCCCGGCGCACGCGGCGGCAAGGGGTGGACACCGGTCATGCCCCTGACGGTAGCCCGTGCGCCGGGACGCGTTCGCGCCGCTGGTGGGCCGAGCGCTCAGCCGGCCCCGGCCAGGTCCAGCACCGCGCCGAGCCCGTTCGGGCGGCCGGCGTCGGCGCAGGGCAGCACCAGCACCCCGCACCCGGCCGCCACCGCGCCCGCGTCGGCCGGTGTGTCGCCCACCATGAGCGTGCGCTCCGGGTCGACGCCGAGCATCCCGCAGGCCCGCAGGAAGATGCCCGGGTCCGGCTTGCAGCGCCCCACCTCGTACGACAGCGCGTACGCGTCGACGAGCGCGTCGAGGTCCCAGGCGGCGAACAGCGGCCGCAGGTCGAAGCCGATGTTGCTGACCACTGCCACCTTCACCCCGGCGGACCGCAGCGCACCGAGCACCGGGGCGGTGTCCGGGTACGGCACCCAGCCCTCGGGCACCAGCACCCGCTCGTAGAGCGCGTCGGCGAACCCGTCGATGCCGGTGTCGACGGTTTCGGCCAGCCCGGTGTACGCGCCCCGATGCGCGTGCGGGTAGAGATCACGGTCGGCCCACAGCTCGGCCAGCCGAGGTGGCACCCGCGCCGGCAGCGGGCCGCCGGCACGCCCGGCGGTGAGCAGCCGGTCGGCCAGCGAGGTGGCCCGGATCCGGTCCAGCTCCACGCCGCAGGCGGACGCGGCGGCGAGCACCCAGGCCAGCGGCTCCTCCACCTGGGCGAGGGTGCCGTGGAAGTCGAAGAGCACCGCCTCCACCGGCCGGCGGGACGGGCCCGGGCGGACGGCGTCGTCGGCGCCGCTCGAGACGTGGGGCAGTTCGGTACGGTCCGGCACGTCGTGCACCCTACCGACCGCTCCGACCGTCCTGCCGGATGGCCTTGACCGGTGCTCCCCGGCCGTACCGATTAATCTTGGATCCATGTCGAGCCCCGCCGAGCGGTACGCCGCGGCGCGCCGCCGGGCCGCGCAGGCCTCCGCCTTCCCGGCCCTGGACGAATTCTCCCTGGATCTCGGGTTCGATCTCGACGACTTCCAGCGCGAGGCGTGCGAGGCGCTGGAGCGGGGCAGCGGCGTGCTTGTCTGCGCGCCCACCGGCGCCGGCAAGACCGTGGTGGGCGAGTTCGCGGTGCACCTGGCGCTGCGGGGCCGTCCCGGCGGCGACGCGCCCGCGACCCGGCGCAAGTGCTTCTACACCACGCCGATCAAGGCGCTCTCCAACCAGAAGTACCACGACCTGGTGGACCGCTACGGCGCCGAGCACGTCGGCCTGCTCACCGGCGACAACGCGATCAACGGTGACGCGCCGGTGGTGGTGATGACCACCGAGGTGCTGCGCAACATGCTCTACGCCGGCTCGGCCACGCTGGAGGGCCTGGCGTACGTGGTGATGGACGAGGTCCACTACCTGGCCGACCGGTTCCGCGGCGGGGTCTGGGAAGAGGTGATCATCCACCTGCCGGAGTCGGTCACGCTCGTGTCGCTGTCGGCCACCGTCTCCAACGCCGAGGAGTTCGCCGACTGGCTGGTCACCGTGCGCGGCGAGACCGCGGTGGTGGTCTCCGAGCACCGGCCGGTGCCGCTGTGGCAGCACATGCTCGTCGGCAAGCGGATGTTCGACCTGTTCCACGACGCCGACGCGGCCCGCAAGCACGACGTGCATCCGGAGCTGCTGCGCTACACCCGGGACACGATGCGCCGGCTGGAGCTGGGCGAGGGCCGCAGCGCCGGTCCCGGCGGCGGGCGGCGCGGCCCGCGCTGGCGCGGCCCGATGCGCCCGGACATCGTCGACCGGCTCGACCGGGAGGGGCTGCTCCCGGCGATCCTGTTCATCTTCAGCCGGGCCGGCTGCGACGCCGCCGTGCAGCAGTGCCTCGCCGCCGGGCTGCGCCTGACCTCCCCGGATGAGCGCGCCGAGATCCGCCGGGTGGTGGAGTCCCGGGTCACCGCGATCCCCGGCGAGGACCTGTCGGTGCTCGGCTACTGGGAGTGGCTCGACGGCCTCGAGCGCGGGCTGGCCGCCCACCACGCCGGCATGCTCCCCGCGTTCAAGGAGGTCGTCGAGGAGCTGTTCGTCCGCGGGCTGGTCAAGGCCGTCTTCGCCACCGAGACGCTCGCGCTGGGCATCAACATGCCGGCCCGGTGCGTGGTGCTGGAACGCCTCGTGAAGTTCAACGGCGAGGCACACGTCGACCTCACCCCCGGCGAGTACACCCAGCTCACCGGCCGGGCCGGCCGCCGCGGCATCGACGTGGAGGGCCACGCGGTCGTCGTCTGGTCGCCGGAGACCGACCCCCGGCACGTCGCCGGGCTCGCCTCCACCCGCACATACCCGCTGCGTTCCAGCTTCCGGCCGTCGTACAACATGGCCGTCAATCTGGTCGGCAGCGTCGGCGCGGCGCCGGCCCGGGAACTGCTGGAGTCCTCGTTCGCGCAGTTCCAGGCCGACCGGTCGGTGGTCGGCCTGGCCCGGCAGGTGCAGCGCAACACCGAGACCATCGAGGCGTACGGCGCGGAGGCCGCCTGCCACCACGGCGACTTCGACGAGTACTTCGCGCTGCGGGTGGCCATCGCCGACCGGGAACGCGCCATCGCCCGGCAGGGGCAGACCCAGCGCAAGGCGGCGGCCGTCGCCTCGCTGGAGCGGCTGCGGGTCGGTGACGTGATCCGGGTGCCGTCCGGGCGGCGGGCCGGCCTGGCAGTGGTGCTGGACCCGGCCACCGGTGGGTTCGGCGAGCCCCGGCCGCTGGTCCTCACCCAGGACCGCTGGGCCGGGCGGGTCACCCCGGGCGACTTCACCACCCCGGCCGAGGTGCTCACCCGCATCCGCGTGCCGAAGCACTTCAACCACCGCTCGCCCGCGGCCCGCCGGGATCTGGCCGCCGCGGTCAGCGGGACCGGCCTGGACCGGCACGGCGGCCGGCGGGGCGGCCGGTCCCGTCAGGCGGCGGGGGAGGACCACCAGCTCAGCCAGCTCCGCGTCGAGCTGCGCGCGCACCCGTGTCACGCCTGCCCGGACCGGGAGGAGCACGCCCGCTGGGCGGAGCGGCGGCGCCGGCTGGAACGCGACACCGAGGAGCTGCGTCAGCGGGTGTCCGGGCGGACCGGCTCGCTGGCCCGTACCTTCGACCGGATCGTCGCGTTGCTGACGGCGCGCGGCTACCTGGCCGCCGACGGCGAGGTCACCGACGCCGGGCGGATGCTGGCCCGGATCTGGACCGAGGCCGACCTGCTGGTGGCCGAGTGCCTGCGCCGCCGGGTGTGGGACGGCCTGTCGCCGGCCGAGCTGGCCGCCGCCGTGTCGGTGGTGGTCTTCGAGGCCCGGCGGGACGTCGACGAGCGGGCGTCGCTGCCGCGCGGCGGGGTTGCCGACGCGGTCGACGAGACGCTCAAGCTGTGGGGCGACATCGAGGCGGACGAGGCGGCGCGCGGCCTGGCCGTGACACGGGAGCCCGATCTCGGCTTCGCCTGGCCGATCTACCGGTGGGCGCGCGGTGAGGCGCTGGCGAAGGTGCTGGCCAGCGGCCACCAGATCGACGGGGAGATGCCGGCCGGCGACTTCGTCCGCTGGGCGCGCCAGGTGGTCGACCTGCTCGGGCAGGTCGCCGACTCGGGCGGCGCCTCGGCCGAGCTGCGCGGCACCGCCCGGCAGGCCATCGCGGCGGTCAACCGCGGCGTGCTGGCCTACCACGCCTCGGCCTAACGGTCACTTTCGGTCACCGGTTGCCGGAAACCGACGCACCGCTGCGTCACGGCGCTACCACCCGGCGAATTGTCGGGGGGTCGATGCATGCCCTGGCCAGGGCCTATCCCATCATTGCCCCGGGGCGCCGTGGGTCGCGCTGCGCCGATGGTGAGGGGGAAGGGCGTCGTGGGCGAGATCAATCACTTCGAGTACGGGTGGATCACACCCGCGCTCAGCTACGCGTTGTCGGTGCTCGGCTCGGCGCTCGGCCTGGTCTGCGCCGGGCGGATCCGGACCGCCACCAGCGCCGGCCAGCGCGCCTGGTGGGGCCTGCTGGCCGCGTGGGCGCTCGGCGGCACGGCGATCTGGGCCATGCACTTCATGGCGATGCTCGGGTTCGCCGTCGGCGGCACCCGGATCCGCTACGACGTGCCGCTGACGGCCGCCAGCACGGTGATCGCGGTGGCGTCGGTCGGCATCGGGCTGGCGATCGTGGGCACCGGGCGGCTCGCCGCGCCCCGGCTGCTCGCCGGCGGGTTCTTCACCGGCGCCGGGGTGGCCGCCATGCACTACACCGGCATGGCCGCCATGCGCCTGGACGGCTCGCTCGGCTACGACCCGCTGCGGGTCACGCTGTCGGTCGTCATCGCGATCGTGGCCGCCACCGTGGCGCTCTGGCTGGCGATGACCGTCCGGCGAGGGCTCGCCATCGCCGCGTCGGCGCTGGTCATGGGCATCGCGGTCAACGGCATGCACTTCACCGGCATGAGCGCGCTGTCGGTGCACCTGCACGAGAGCCGTGGCCCGGCCTCCGGCACCGAGGTGAGCGGGCTGCTGGTGCCGATCGTGCTGGCGGTGGTCTTCGGTGTGGTCGGGCTCGTCTACGCGCTGCTCGCCGCGCCCTCGGACGACGACCGGGCCGGGGCCGCGTACGTCAGCGCGCGGCTCGACGAGGGGCCGCAGACCGTGGCCGCCGAACCCGCGCCGGACCCGGTCGGCCTGCGTGCCCGCTCGACGCTTGCACAGCCCGGCGCGCAGTTCCCGTCCCGGCGGAGCACCGACCGCCCTTCGTGATCAACTGATCACGATCGGTCGCCCGCCAGCGCGTCGACCAGGCGGCGGCACGAGCCGGCCAGGTTCCAGCGCTGCGCCAGCTCCAGCAGCCGGTCCGGGTCGGCGGGGGACGCCGGCAGTGTCGGGTCCAGCTCGGGCAGCGGCACGTCGGTGGCGACCCGTACCACCTTCGGCGCCACGGCCAGGTAGTCGCGGGCGGCGTCGAGCTTCGCCCGCAGTCCCGGCGCGAAACCGGAGCGGGGGTCGTCGAGCGCGGCCAGGATGCCGTCCAGCCCGCCGTAGCGGTCGATCAGCCGGGCCGCGGTCTTCTCGCCCACCCCGGCCACGCCGGGCAGCCCGTCGCTGGGGTCGCCGCGCAGCGCCGCGAAGTCGGCGTACCGGTCGGCCGGCACGCCGTAGCGGGTGCGGACCGCCGCGTCGTCGCAGTCGTCCAGCTTGGCCACGCCCCGGCCGACGTACAGCAGGCGCACGGGGTGGGCGTCGTCGACGAGCTGGAACAGGTCGCGGTCGCCGGAGACCACCTCGACCGGGCCCGGCTGGGTCACCGAGAGCGTGCCGAGCACGTCGTCGGCCTCGTAGCCGTCGGCCCCCACGGCCGGGATGCCGAGCGCGTCCAGCACCTCCAGGATCATCGGCACCTGAGGGGACAGCGTGTCCGGCACGACCTCGCCGCCCTCGGGCGCGACCCGGTGCGCCTTGTACGACGGCAGCAGCTCCACCCGCCACGCCGGGCGCCAGTCGTGGTCGAGCGCGCAGATCATGCGATCGGGCCGGCGGGTGCGCACGAGCTGGGCGAGCATGTCGAGGAATCCGCGTACGGCGTTGACCGGCTGGCCGTCGCCGGTCTTCGCGGCCGACTCGGGGATGCCGAAGTAGGCGCGGAAGTAGAGGCTGGGGGAGTCGATCAGGAGGATCGGCTGTCGGTGTGCCACGCGGACAAGCCTTCCACAGCCCTGTGACGAGATGGGGGAGGCGACTGCCGGGCCGGAAACCCGGGCGCGCGGAGGGCGTCCGGTGCGCAGACTGGCGGGGTGAGCTTCGTACCCGGCCTGACCCTGGCCCGCCGGTTCCACGACGAGGTGGTGGGTCCGCTGCTGGCGCGGCGGATGCCCGGCCTGCCGTACTCCGCCGGTCTGCTCGACGGCGGCTCCGAGCTGCTCGGTCTCGACACGCCCCGCTCCACCGACCACGACTGGGGTCCGCGTACCCAGCTCTTCGTGGCGGACGCGCACGACGTGGCGCCGGTCCGGGCGGTGCTGGACGCGGAGTTGCCGGCACGGTTCCTCGGCTGGCCGACCCGGTACGCGGGCGGGCCGGAGGCGCGGCTCGGCACGGTCCGCGCCGACGGCGACCGGCACGGCGTGACGGTCGACGAACTGGGCGGATGGCTGCGGGAGCGGCTCGGCGCCGACCCGCGTGCCGGGCTGACGGCGGTGGACTGGCTGGCGACGCCGACGCAGCGGCTGGCCGAGCTGACCGGGGGAGCGGTGTTCCACGACGGGCTCGACGGCGCGCTCAGCGCCGTCCGCGCCCGGCTCGCCTGGTATCCGGACGACGTGTGGCGGTACGTGCTCGCCTCCGGGTGGCAGCGGGTCGCGCAGGCCGAGCACCTGGCCGGCCGGTGCGCCGAGGTCGGCGACGATCTGGGCAGCCGGGTCGTGGTCGCCGGCCTGGCCCGGGACCTGATGCGCCTCGGCCTGCTGCTGCACCGGCGCTGGCCCCCGTACGCGAAATGGCTCGGCACGGTGTTCGCGACGCTGCCGGACGCGGCGCCGGTGGTGGACGGGCTCGCCGCCGCGCTCGGCCCCGGTGACTGGGGGGCGCGGGAGCCCGGCCTGGTCCGGGCGCTGGAGACGGTCGCCGGCTGGACCAACGACGCCGCGCCGGCGCCGCCGGTGGACCCGGCGGCCCGGCCGTTCCACGACCGGCCGTTCCTGGTGCTGCACGCCTGCCGGTTCGTCGAGGCGCTGCGCGCCGCGATCACCGACCCGCAGCTGCGCGACCGGCCGCCGGTGGGCGCGGTGGACCAGTACGTGGACAGCGTGGACGTGCTCACCCACCCCGACCGTGCCCGCCGGGTGGCCGCGGCGGTTGTCGGTCCGCCGGTCGGGGCCTAGACTCCGATTCGAGTCGCATCGATCCGCGACTGTCTATCTCGTCTCCGAGGGTCCGGGCCGCCCGTCGTAGGCGCCTCGCCGGCGAGAACGCCGCGCCAGGCGGCGTTCCCACCATCCGAGGAGAACGCATGCTGTCCAGAAGGAGCAGACTCCGGCTGCTCGGAGCGGCGCTGGCCGCCGCCGGGCTCGCCGTCGGGGCGGCGCTCGCCGTCCCCGGGCCGGCCTCGGCCGCCGCGCTGACCGAGGTGACGAACTTCGGCGCCAACCCGAGCAACCTGCGGATGTACCTGTACGTCCCGGACACCGTGGCGGCCCGGCCCGGCCTGCTCGTGGTGAACCACTACTGCACCGGCAGCGGCCCGGCCATGTACTCCGGCACCCAGTTCGCGGCGCTCGCCGACCGGTACGGCTACATCGTGGTCTACCCGTCGGTGACGCGCAGCAGCAAGTGCTTCGACGTCTCCTCGCCCCAGGCGCTGCGCCGCGACGGCGGCAGCGACCCGGTGGGCATCAAGTCCATGGTGGACCACGTGCGGCAGCGCTACCCGGTCGACTCGCAGCGGATCTTCACCACCGGCACCTCGTCCGGCGCGATGATGACGAACGTGCTGCTCGGCGACTACCCGGACGTGTTCCGCGCCGGGGCCGCCTTCGCCGGTGTGCCCTTCGCCTGCTTCGCCACCACCAACGGCTCGGAGTGGAACAGCGAGTGCGCCAACGGCCAGGTGCTGAAAACCCCGCAGCAGTGGGGTGACCTGGTGCGCAACGCCTACCCCGGCTACACCGGCCCGCGTCCGCGGATGCAGATCTGGCACGGTACCAACGACGAGACGCTGCGCTACCCGAACTTCGGCGAGCAGATCGACCAGTGGACGAACGTGAACGGGCTGAGCCAGACGCCCGCGTACACGGACAGCCCGCAGGCCGGCTACACCCGTACCCGCTACGGCGGCACCGGCGGCACCGCGACCGTCGAGGCGATCAGCATGCAGGGCGTCACGCACAACCTGCCGGTGGACGCGGCCCAGGCCATCCGCTTCTTCGGCCTGGACTCCACCACGCCGCCGCCGACCACCGCGCCGCCGACGACGCCCCCGCCCAC
>NZ_WBKS01000157.1:0-12492 GCF_008868145.1 Micromonospora sp. AMSO1212t | reverse complement strand
GCACCTCCCAGACCCGGTCGACGTCGGCGGCGGGGCGGGGCTCGGGCATAGGCTGAGTGGACCGTCCACGGGGGAGGGAAGAAGCCCATGCGGTTCGCCGAGTCCGTCGACATCGCCGCCGACGTCGACCGGGTCTGGGAGGTGCAGAGCGACGTCGAACGCTGGCCGGAGTGGACGCCGTCGGTCACCGCGGCCCGTCGGCTGGAGCCCGGTCCGCTGCTCCTCGGCTCGACGGCCCGGCTGGAGCAGCCCCGGCTGCGCCCGGCCGTGTGGCGGGTCGTGGAGATCTATCCGCCGTACTCGTTCGCCTGGGAGTCGGCGAGCCCTGGCGTGCGCACCCGGGGTGAGCACCGGCTGATCCCGCTGGAGGACGGGCGGACCCGGGCCGAGCTGGTCCTGGTGCAGACCGGTCCGCTGGCCGGGCTGGTCGGGTTGCTCGGCGGCTCCACCATGCGCCGCTACCTGCGGCAGGAGGCGGACGGCCTCAGGCGCCGCTGCGAGCCCCGCTGACCCGGCCGCTCAGGCGCCGTCGGAAGAGACAAGGGCCGGGGCCGGGCCGTCCAGCGTCTTCTCCAGCACGGCGAGGCGGTTGCCGTTCTCGTCCGGCCGGTGCGACACCACCCGGTAGCCGCGGCCCGCGTAAAGGGACAGGTTCGCCGCGCTGTCCGCGCCGGTGAACAGCGCGAACCGGGCCACCCGGCCGGCGCAGGCGTGCTCGACGGCGTCCAGCAGCCGCCCGCCGACGCCCCGGCCCTGCTGGTCGGGCGCGACCGAGAGGCGGCCGACGTGGGCGGTGTCGCCGTCGAGGCGGGCGCGTACCGAGCCGACCAGGCGGGTGCCGCGCCGGGCGGCGAGCACCACGTCCGGGCCGGTCAGCGCCGCCCGCACCTCGTCCAGCGTCTCGGTCAGCGGGGGCAGGAACACGTCCCGGTAGCGCTGCGCCTCCACCAGGTACGCGGCACGCTGCACGGTGAGGATCTCCCCGGCGTCGGTGACGTGTGCGGGGGCGATGGTCACGTCGGTCACCGGCTCAGCTCACCACAGCGCTCCCGGGCGGCCGTACGCTGGCGGGGGTGTTCCCGTGAGCGTGGAGGTGGCCGCCGTGCCCGAGCTGACGTACCCGGAGGTGGGCGCGACCCGCGACGGCGGCCTGCCGGCGGGTTACCACCACCTGCGCCACCGGGTCCGGCTGCCGGACGGCGGTTTCCCGGTGGCGGCGGACGCGGTGCTGGGCTGGCGGCTGCACCGCGCCGCGGGCGTGGTGATGCGCGCGGACGCGCCGCGCGCCGCCCCCGGGGTGCGGGTCACGCCGGGGGTCGGTGTCGGCCCGGTGCGGCTGTGGGGTCCGACCGAGGTGGTCTGGACGGTGGACGAGCCGGATCGGGCCGGATTCGGCTACGGCACGCTGCCCGGGCACCCGGAAGTCGGTGAGGAGGCGTTCCTGGTGACCCGGGGCGCCGGCGGCGTCTGGTTCGAGGTGACCGCGTTCAGCCGCCCGGCCCACTGGTACGTGCGGGCCGGCGGGCCGGTCGTGCTGGGCTTCCAGCGGGCGTACGCCTGGTGGCTGGGGCGGACGCTGCGGCGGCTGTGCCGGCGGCGCTGAGCGGTCAGTAGCGGGCGAAGGAGCGGATCGGGGCGCGCGGGCCGTACTTCGGCGCCTGGACGCCGGCCGCCTCCAGCAGCACGCACACCCGGCCGCGGTGCCCCCGGAACGGCTCCAGCAGCGCCAGCATCCGGGCGTCGTCGCCGCGCGGCTCCCCGGCGAGCGCCCAGGCTACGGTGTTCGGCACGTGGTAGTCGCCGACGCTCACCGCGTCCGGATCCCCGTACGCGATGCGCACCACCTCGGCGGCGGTCCACGGGCCGATCCCGGGGATCGCGGTGAGCCGCCGGGTGGCCTCCGCCGAGTCGGCGCAGCGTTCCAGCCGGTCCGCGACGGCCGCCGCACGGCGCAGCGTGTCGGCGCGCCGCTGCTCGACCCCGAACGGGTGGAACACCCAGTACGGCGTGGCCGCCACCGCGGCGGGCTCCGGCGGCAGCAGCAGCGGTTGCAGCGGGCCGGGCGCGGGCTCGCGGAAGTGCCGCACTGTGGCGGCGTACGCCCGGTACGCCTCCTTGCCGGTGACCTTCTGCTCGAAGACCGCCCGCAGCAGCCGGGGGAAGACCTGCCCGGTGGCGGGCATCCGCAGCCCGTGGTGCGTGTGGGCGAGCCGGGCCACCAGCGGGTGCGCGGCGGCGAGGGCGGCGAACCCGGTCAGGTCGTCGCACAGCCCGGCGATCCGGTCGGCCCGGTCGACCACCCAGGCCGCGCCCGGGCCGTACCCCTCGGCCAGCAGGTCGCCGGCTTCCGGGCGCAGCGCCAGCGTGGCCGGGCCGTCCGGGGTGCGGGTGGCCCACCAGAACGTGCCGGCGGCGATCCGCGCGCACGGGTCGTACGGGCTGAACGTGAGCGTCCGCACCGAGGCGGCCAGCCGGTAGCCGGCCGGCGGGCGCAGCGTGCGGCGGGCGTCGGGCGAGGTCACCCGGCCACTCTGCCACGCGGCCCGGCCGTGACGCCGGGCACGCCCCGCGTGCCGGGAGGCGGGCCGATGCCGGTACGCCCCGCCTCCCGGGTCCGCGACGATGACCGGCCGCGCCCTCCCCGGCGGCGACCGGTCACCGTGTCCTGGTGCGTCAGTACGAGTAGTCCGACCCGCCGCCGGAGGAGCTGTTCGCCGCGGGCGGCGCGACCGCCTTGGGCGTGCCGGTCGGCAGGCAGGTCAGGTTCTTCTTGCCGTTCGGGTCGACCACGAACCAGGTGCCGCCGACGCCCTGGCCCTTCCACTGGCCCGGCTTCTTGTCGCCGATGTAGCGGTAGACCGGCCAGCCGCCGATGGTGAGCTGCCGGGTGCCGTCCTGGCGGGTGATGGTGCCGACCTTGTCGTCGGAGACGCCACGCAGCTGCGGGTTGCCGTCGGTGAGCGACGGCGGCCACACCTCGGCGCACTTGTCCACGCAGTTGGACTGCGGCGGGTCGGCGGAGTCCTTGTCGAACCGGTACAGCACCCAGCCGTCCTGGTCGGTGACGACGCGGCCCATCCGGGGCAGCTTCTTGCCGACCAGCTCGTCGGTGATCTTCACGTTGGCCGGGGGCGCCTTGTCCGCGACCGGCTTCTCCTCGGGAGCCGCCGACGCCTCCGGTTCGGCCGCCGCGGTGGGTTCGGCCGCGGCGACGGCGACCGGCTCGGCCGCGCCCGAGTTCGCCCCGTTGTAGCCTGCTGGGGCGCAGGCCGTAAGTGCGACCATCGCGCTCGCGACGATGACGGTCGTCCGCTTGTGGTGTGCCACGTGCCCTCCTCGTTCTTGGCAGTTCGTCGAGTAGTACGGGCACGGCACTGTCAAGGTTGAACCCGAAACGGTGGCACATTTCACAGTGGACCGATTGAACCGTTGGGCGCCGGCGTGCGTGCGTCAGCACGAGGAGATCTGCCGGCCGGGCACGACACGACGGCGCCGGGTGGCCCAGCCACCCGGCGCCGTCGGCACACCCGGTCAGATGTCGTCCACCGTCACCAGCGGACTCGCGACGCCGTTCGCGTCGACCGACTGCACCTGGAGCTTGTCGATGTCGCGCACCGGCGCCGAGGTGGACGCGCTCAGCTCCAGCGGAAGCTGGTTCTGGTTCGTACCGTAGCCGCCGACCGGCACCGACCAGGTGGAGATCACCTCGCTCGTGGCGTTCTTGCGGACCACCACCAGCCGGCACGTGCGCGGCCCCGGCAGGCGGCTGAGCTGCACCGCGATCTGCGTGCCGTACTCCTTACGGGCCAGCCACATCGTGGTCTGCACCCCGGTCGCCGGGTCGGTCGCGTTGTGCTTCTCGCCCTCGATGTCCTGTGGCCCGCCGACGGCCGGGTCGTTCGGATCGCCCGGCTCGCCGCTGGGTGCCACGGACGGCGCGGCCTGCGTCGGCACCGCCTGCGGCGGCGCCGGGTCGTCGCCGAGCATCCCGGCCGCCGCCGCACTCACGCCGCCGAACACCACCACGGCCGCCGCCGTGGCCAGCAACTGCCGCACCCGGGTACGACGGCGGTCCCGCCGCACCGCCATCAGCGTCCGGTCCAGCAGCGCCGGATCGGTGTGCGTCTGCTCCAGCGCGGCCATCGCCTCGCCGTCGATGCCGGAGAGCAGCCCCACCACCGGGACCATCGTCTCCAGTTCCGCCGCGCAGGCCCAGCAGGTGGCCAGGTGCTCCTCGAACCGCTCCGCGTCCTGCGCATCCAGCACGCCGAGCGCGTACGCGGCGACGTCCATGTGATCGGCCCGGCTCATTCGGTCACCCCCCTCTCCTGCAGAGCCGTGCGCAGCGCGCGCAGCGCGTAGTAGACCCGCGACTTGGCGGTACCGAGCGGGAGCCCCAGCTCCTCGGCCGCCTCCGGCACGGTGCGCCCCCGGAAGTACGTCGCCACCAGGATCTCCCGGTGCGACTGGCTCAGCGTACGCAGCGCGTCCGCTACGGTCATCGTGCGCAGCACCCGGTCGGTGCTGTCCGACTCGGCGAACATGGTCAGATCCCGGTCGTACGTCTCGGGCGGGCGGGCCTGCTCGCTGCGGTGCTCGTCGATGGCGATCCGCCGGGCCACCGTGACCAGCCAGGGGCGCAGCGAGCCCTGGCCCTGCACGCCGAGCCGGTGCGCGTTGCGCCAGGCCCGCAGCAGCGTCTCCTGCACGATGTCCTCGGCGCGCTGCCGGTCCCCGCCGGTCAGCCGCATCACGAACATCAGCAGCGGGCCGGCGTGCTCGGCGTACAACAGGCGGATCAGCTGGTCGGAGTGGCTCGTCTCGGCGGAGGTCGCCTGGTGGCGTCCGGGAGCGGGTCGCGGCGGCACCGGGTCATTCTGGCGATCGGTGGACCGGGCGTCGACCCCCCGGCCCGAACGCGAGGCGCGCGAGTGTGGTTGTGCCCGGGCGAACATCCACTCGGGCCGCGCCACCTCGCCGTGCCAGCCGGCCGCCACCGCATGCATGCAGACCTCCGCTGTCCAATGACATCAGCCGGCCCCCCACGGGCATGGCCGCCCGGTGATACGCAGCGACCAGCCGATCGGATCAACGTTTGACCGAAAAAATTCCCGGCGGTGGGGGAGTGGAGTCGACGGCGTCCGCGTCGTGGACCACCGCCGCGCCGCCGGTGAACCGGTCCAGCTCGGCACCGGCCAGCACCCGGCCGGGGAACCAGTCGCCCGCCGCCCGCCGGGTCAGCTCCGGCACCGGCGGCTCCACCCGGGACGCCACCAGCACCAGGTTGCCGTAGCGCCGGCCGCGCAGCACCGCCGCGTCGCCGACCAGGCAGGCCCGGGGCAGCACGGTACGCACGGTCGCGACCTGCGCGCGGGCGTGCCGCAGCGGCGGGCCGTCGGCCACGTTCGCCAGGTAGCTGCCGCCGGGCGCGAGCACGCGGGCCACCTCGGCGGCGTACTCCACCGAGGTCAGATGCGCGGGGGTACGGGCGCCGGCGAACACGTCGGCCACGATCACGTCGTACGCGCCGTCCCGGCTCGACGTCAGCGTCGCCCGCGCGTCGGCCACCCGGACCCTCAGCCGCGGATCCGACGGCCAGGGCAGCTCGCGGCGGACCAGCTCGACGAGTGCGCCGTCCACCTCGGACACCCGCTGCGTCGAACCGGGCCGGGTGGCCTGCACGTAGCGGGGCAGGGTCAGCGCGCCGCCGCCCAGGTGCAGCACCCGCAGCGGCGTCCCGGCCGGCGCCACCAGGTCCAGCGCGGCGGCCAGCCGGCGGACGTACTCGAACTCCAGGTGCGACGGGTCGGTCAGGTCCACGTGCGACTGCGGCGCGCCGTCCAGCAGCAGCGTCCACGAGCCCGGACGGTCGACGTCCGGCACCAGCTCGGCCCGGCCGGTGTCGACGTCGGCCACCACCCGGTCGGAGTCGCGTCGCCGGCCCATCAGTGCCGCATCCCGCGCGCCGCGGTGGTGAGCCTCCGGTGCAGCAGCCGCGCGTCGCCGAGCATCCCGCGCAGCCGCCGTTCCAGCCCGGCGATCGGCACCAGGTTCTGCGGGGCGCGCGGATCCTTGTACGGGGTGGAGGCGAACCGGGGCAGCGTCACCAGCGACAGGTCGGCCAGCGCGATCGCCTCCGGCACGGTCAGGTCGGCCGAGCACTCCACCCGTACGATGCCCGCCCACGGCGCGCCGGCGCGCACCGGGAGCCGCAGATACCACGACCAGCCGCCCCACGCCGTGCCCAGCCGGAACACCGGGCACCGCTCACCCGGCGCCAGCCCGGTCACCACGGCGGTCAGCCGGGCGTCCAGGTATTGGCTGTGCTGCGTCTTGATGTACCCGAGCGTGCGCGGCAGGTTCCGCCGGCTGCGCAGCGGGCCGTCGACCACCAGCAGGTCGCCGTCGGTGCGTACCGCGTCGGAGACGGCCACCTCCAGCGCAGTCAGCGGGGCCTGCACCGCGGCCGGCAGCTTGCTCAGCTCACCGGTGCCGCTCACCCGGTGCACCGGGTAACGGACCGTACCGGCGACCACGTCCTGCGCCGACGGGCTGGCAGTGAACAATCCCCGGCCCACCCGGGCGCCGGCCATCTCGGCGGCACCCCGGTCGAGGTCGCAGCGCACCACACCGGCCGCGTACGAGGCGGCGATGCCGGGGAACGAGCCGCCGTCCTCCTCAGCCGTCCACACGCTGGCGTCGATCCGGCGTACCCCGTCGACGAGCAGCACCACGTCCGGCGCCCGCACGCCAGCGCGGGGGCCGATCGCCCGCCAGTCGGTGGCCGGCAGCTCGACGTCGGCGTCGACCTGGGCGCTGCTCGGCGCGGCCGGCCCGGACCCGCCCGCCGCCTCGAACGACGCGCCGTACGCCGGATCCCAGGCGTCGACGAAGAACGCCGGCGACGGCCCGGTCACGCGGCGCTCCGCCGGGAAGCGCCGGTCACAGGCCGGTCCGTTCCACGCGGGCCGTCCGCGCGTCCTTGCGGACCTCGAACCGGACCGGGATGCGCTCGGCCAGCGCCGGCACGTGGGTGACCACGCCGACCATCCGGTCACCTCGGGCGGCCAGGTTCTCCAGCGTCGCCGCGACCGTGTCGAGCGTCGCCGCGTCGAGCGTGCCGAAGCCTTCGTCCAGCACGATCGACTCCAGGCTCGCGGCGGTGGTGGACATGCCGGCGAGCTGCTCGGACAGCGCCAGCGCGAGCGCGAGCGACGCCTGGAACGTCTCCCCGCCGGACAGCGTCCGCACCCCGCGCCGCAGCCCCGCGTCGTGGTGGTCGACCACGAAGAACTCACCCTTGTCGTGCATCAGGTCGTACTGCCCGCCGGACAGCTCCCGCAGGATCCGCGACGCGCCGTCGACGAGCAGGTCCAGCGCCTCGGTGAGCAGCCAGCGTTCGAAGTTGTTCGCCCGCAGGTGCGCGGCGAGCGCCCGCGCCACCCGCGCCTCGTGCTCGTGCCCGGCCCGCTGCTCCCGCAGCCCGGCGGCCTGCTCCCGGCGCTCGTCGAGGCGGCGCAACTCCGCCTCGGCCCGCTCCACCGCCACCGCCACGTCGCGCGGCGCGTCCTGCGGCGCGTCCAGCCCGGCGGCGGTGAACAGCGCCGCGATCCCGTCGGCGACCTCGGCCGCGGCCCGCTGCGCCGCGTCCACCGACGCGGCCAGGCCGTCCCGCTCCGCGCGCCGCGCCTGCGCCTGCTCGCCCGCCCAGCCGGCCAGCGCCGCCCACGCCGCAGCCACGTCGTCCCGGTCGGCGGCCGGCGGGCCGAACCGGGCCAGGCCGTCGCGTACCGCGTCGAAGTCACGCCAGGCCCGGCGCAGCCGCTCCTGCGCGGCGTCGAGTGCGCCCCGCGCCCGCCGGGCCGCCTCCCGCCCGGCCCGCACCGCGCCGGCCGCCTCCTCCAGCGCGGTCCGCAACCGCGCGTGCTCGGCCAGCGACTCGCGCAGCCGCTCCGGCGCGGGCGCGTCCGCGAGCTGCTCGTCCAGCTCGGCCAGGCGCGCGCCGAGCTGGTCGTGCTGGGTCCGGGCGCGCAGCAGCACCCGGTCCAGGTCGCGCGCCGCGGTGTCGCGTTCCTGCACCACCCGCTTGGCCGCCTCGTTCGCCGCCCGCGCCGCCTTGCCCGCCTCGATCGCCCGGCTCACCGCCGAGCCCTTCGGCACCGCCGGCACGGAGGTGACAGTCTGCTCGCACACCGGGCACGGCGCGCCGTCGACCAGGTGCGCCCGCAGCGCCACCGCCTGGTCGGCGGCCTTCGCCTCCTCGTGCGCGCGGAACGCCGACTCCAGCTCCACCTCGGCCCGCTGCGCGTCCGCCCGCGCCGACGCCAGCGCCGCCACCGCCGCGTCGTGCTCGGTGCGCGCCGCGTCCACCGCCGCGCGGACCGTCGCCGCCTCCGCGGTCAGCCGGTCCCGGTCCGCGTACGCCTTCAGGTGCAGCCGCAACGCGCTCTCGTCACCGGCGGCGGCCAGCTCCCCGCGCAGCTTCTCCTCGCGCTCCTCAGCCAGCCCGACAGCGGCCGCCGCCTCGTCGGCGGCGACCCGGGCCTGCGCCACCGCCCGCGCCAGCTCGGCGGTGCCGTCCGGCGGCCGGACCCCGGCCAGCACACCCAGCTCGGCGTCGAGGGCGGCCAGCGCCGCCGCCCGCTCACCCGCCGTGGCCTGGGCCCGCTCCCATTCGGGTACGGCGGCAGCGACCGCCGCGGCCAGTTCCCGCATCGCGTCCACCCGCTCCCGGGCGGCGGCCAGGCTCTCGTCGTCGACGTCGGCGAGCCCGCCGAGCATCTTGTCGACCGTCTCCAGCTTCGCCTCGGCCTGCGCGGCCCGCTCGACCGCCTTCTTCTGCACGCCCTCGTAGACGCCCAGCCCGAGCAGGTTCACCAGGATCTGCTGGCGGGTGGCCGGCTTGGCGTGCAGGAAGTCGGCGAACTGCCCCTGCGGCAGCACCACGCAGGAGGTGAACTGCTCGTACGGCAGCCCCACCGCGTCGAGCACCGCCTGTTCCATCTCGGCCGGCGTGCCCGCCACCACCTCGCCCAGATCCTCCGGGCTGAGCCCGGTGTCGAGCTTGGTGACGTCGAACCCCGGCGGCATGAGCTGGAGCCCGGCGTTCGCGGTCTTCACAGTGCCCCGGCCGTCGCGGCGCACCACCCGGGTCGCCACGTACCGGTCCCCGGCGGACTCGAAGACCAGCCGGACCCGCGCCTCGGTGGCCGACGGCGCCAGCGCGTTCGCCAGCCCTCGCGTGCCGCCCCAGCGCGGCACCGTGCCGTAGAGCGCGAAGCAGATCGCGTCGAGCACCGTCGACTTGCCCGAACCGGTCGGCCCGACCAGCGCGAAGAAGTCGGCGTCGGTGAAGTCGACAGTGGTCTCGTCGCGGAACACCGTGAACCCGGCCATGTCCAGCCGCATCGGCCGCATCAGTGCTCCACCTCCTCGAGCAGCTCGTCGAAGAGTTCCCGGACGCCCTCGTCGGCGTGCCCGCGGCTGTCCAGGTAGTCGCCGAACAACTCGCCCGGCGACCGGCCGGCCCGCTGGGCGGTACGCGTCCCGCTGCCCGGCGCGGGCACCAGCTCCGGGTCGATCCGGATCTCCAGCGCCCGGGGCAGCAGCTCCTGCACCTCCTCGCGCAGCCCGGCCCGGGGCTGCTCCCGGACGTAGACGCGCAGCCAGCCCTCCGGCGGCTCGATCTCGGCGAGCTGCGCGAGCGTGCCGCGTACCGTGCGCAGCGGCACCGCGCCCGGCACCGGCACCTCGCGGATCCGGGCGGCGGTGGTGGCGGTCACCTCCACGACCGTCACCGAGCTGACGTTCTCCTGCTCGCCGAAGTCCACCGCCAGCGGGCTGCCGCTGTAGCGGATCGGGCACGGGCCGATGACCCGCTGCGAGCGGTGCAGGTGACCCAGCGCCACGTAGTGCGCGTTGCCGGGGAAGACGGTGGCCGGTACGGCGTATCCGAGCACGGTGTGCGCGTCCCGCTCGCCGCCGCCGGTGCTCGCCCCGACCACTGTGAGGTGCGCGGTCACCAGGTGCACACGATCCGGCTCGGTGAACCCCTCGGCGAGCCGCTCCAGCACCCGGCCCAGGTGGTCGGCGTACGTCTGGTTGGCCTCGGCCGGGGTGAGCGTGTACATCTCCACCGCGCGCACCGCGTACCGCTGGGACAGGAACGGCAGCGCGGCGACCCGCCAGCGCTCCCCGCCGGCGGTGGCCCCGTCGATGACGTGCTCGTCCGGGTTCTCCCGGACGCTGCCGCGCAGCGTGATCCCGGCGGCCTCGGCCCACGGGCGCAGCGCGTCCAGCGCGGCGCCGTTGTCGTGGTTGCCGCCGATCGCCACCACGTCGGCCCCGGTACGCCGCAACGCGGTGAGCGCCCGGGTGACCAGCCGGGTCGCCTCCGGTGTGGGCGCGGCGGTGTCGTACAGGTCACCGGCGACGATCACCAGGTCGGGCCGTTCGCGCTGGGCGATCTCGATCACCTGGGCGAGGACCTGCTTGTGCTCCTCGGCCCGGGACTGCCCCTTGAGGACCTTGCCGACGTGCCAGTCGGAGGTGTGCAGGATCTTCATGTGGGTGCCGCCTAGAACGGGATGTCGTCGTCGGAGGAGCCGGAGCCGACCACCGCGAACGGATCGGCGGCCTGGGTGATCGACCGTAGCGTCTCCGAGGGCGCGCGGCCCGCCTCCGAGACCCGGGTGGCCCACGCCGGGAACGGGAACTCCAGGCAGAGCGGCACCGGGATGTCCGGCTGGTTGACGAACATCGTGCCCGGCTTGGCCAGCAGCGCCCGCTGACGCTGGGCGGGCGGCAGGAAGCCGTACTCCGGGCGGGACGCCTCGGCCGGGTCGAGCCGGCCCACCACCCGGATCGCCGAGTTGGTGACGATCCGCCGTTCCACCTCGCTGGCGGTCTGCTGCGCGCCGACCAGGATCACGCCCAGCGAGCGGCCCCGCTCGGCGATGTCGAGCAGCACCTCCTTGATCGGCGACGAGCCCTCCCGCGGCGCGTACTTGTTCAGCTCGTCCAGCACGACGAACAGCAGCGGCTTGGCGGTGCCGGCCTTCTCCTTGCGCTCGAACTCGCTCTTGAGCGTCACGCCGACCACGAAGCGCTGCGCGCGATCCGGCAGGTTGTGCAGGTCGACCACCGTGACCTGGGCGCTCTCCGCCGTGTTGATCGAGTGCGGGCGGCGGGTCGCCAGATCGCCCCGGATCAGCCGGCCCAGGTCCTTCTTGCTGCCGATGAGCCGGCGGGCGAACGCGTTCACGGTGCCCAGCCCGACCGCGCTGCCGGCCCATTCGCCACGCGTCTCGTCGTCGTTCAGCTGCTCGACCACGTGGTCGACCAGGTCGGCGTACGAGCCGAGCCGCACCCCGTCGATGCTCACCCCGCCGTCGGCGGGCTGGGCGTAGCGGGCCAGGTGGGCGGCGACCGAGTGGACCACCATCGTGTACTGCTGGCGCTCGTCGTCGGCGTCGGCGAACACGTACGGCAGGAGCCGGTCGGCGCAGAACTCGGACAGCGTCCAGTAGAAGCTGTCGACACCGGTGAGCCGGCTGCTCACATCGGGCGTGCCGGAGGAGTCGCCGACCCGTGGCGGGGCGTACACCCGCACGTCCGGGAACGCGCCCGCGTCCAGGCCCAGCTTCGCGTACGCCGCCCGGGTCGGGTCGTCGAGCCGGCTGTTCGGGTGGTCGAGGAAGAGCAGGTCCTCGCCCTTGACGTTGAAGATCAGCGCCTTGGCGTTGACCGCGTCGCCGCCCAGCACGCCGGAGCGGAACACCGAGTAGAGCAGGAACGTGGCGAAGCTCGTCTTGGTGGCGACGCCGGAGATGCCGGAGATCGACACGTGTGCGCCCCGGGTGCCGTCGAGGAAGTCGGCGTTGAGGTAGACCGGCACGCCGTCGCGGCCCATCCCCATCGGGATCCGCCGCTCCATCCGGTCGAAGTGCAGGGCCCGTGCCCGCGCGTCGCCCTCGGCCCGGTGCACCACGGCGCCCGGGGTGGGCGGCACGTAGAACTCCGGGTCGACCCGCGTGGTGGTCACCTCGGCGGCCTCCTGCACCTGCGCCGGCAGCGTGCCGTCGGCGATGGCGAAGACGTCGGAGTCGAACTGCGCCCCCTCGTGCCGGGCGCGCACCTGGGTCACCACCCCGGCGATCGTCACCGGCTCACGGTCGGGCAGGTCGCGGCGGGTCACCACCACGTCGTCGAGTTGCAGGTAGCTGCCCGGGGCGACCGCGGTCCAGAAGGTGAGCGGGGTGGCGTCGGCGGTGCCGAGCACCCGGCCGACACCCTCGCCGGGCCCGTCGAGCTGGTCGTCGGTCATCGGCGGTCTCCGGTCGGCTGGTCGTACCGTTGGCGGTGCACGTCGTGCATCCTGCCCGAGGGATGCGACAGGTTGCCACGCGACGCGGCGGACGCCACGTCACCGGTGCGCCGAACGGTAGCCACCCGGATCCGCCCGATCACGATGCGTGCGTTTCCTCCACGTTC
>NZ_WBKS01000156.1:0-12550 GCF_008868145.1 Micromonospora sp. AMSO1212t | reverse complement strand
ACGTCGAGACGGGCGCCGCGCCCCTGGCCAGGGGTGCGGCGCCCGTCTCGACGTGGCGGTGCGGTGGTGCTAGCGCTGGTCGAGGTTGCCTGCGGTGTCCTCCTGGTAGCTGGCGCCACCGTTGACCTCGCTGGTCAGCGGCTTGGCACCACCCTCGGGCGGACCGGCCAGGCTCTGCCCGGCGGCCAGCTCGGGGAACTTCGCGTCGAACGCCGGCCGCTCGGAGCGGATGCGCGGCATGCGGTCGAAGTTGCGCAGCGGCGGCGGGGAGCTGGTGGCCCACTCGAGCGAGTTGCCGTGACCCCACGGGTCGTCGACCTCGACGACCGGGCCGGTCTTGTACGACTTCCAGCAGTTCCAGATGAACGGCAGCGTCGAGATACCGGTGATGAACGCGCCGATCGTGGAGATCGTGTTCAGCGTGGTGAAGCCGTCGGCGGCCTGGTAGTCGGCGTACCGGCGCGGCATGCCCTCGTTGCCCAGCCAGTGCTGCACCAGGAACGTGGTGTGGAAGCCGATCATGGTCAGCCAGAAGTGGATCTTGCCGAGCCGCTCGTCGAGCATCCGGCCGAACATCTTCGGGAACCAGAAGTAGATGCCGGCGAACACGGCGAACACGATGGTGCCGAAGAGCACGTAGTGGAAGTGCGCCACCACGAAGTACGAGTCGTGCAGGTGGAAGTCGAGCGGCGGGCTGGCCAGCAGCACACCGGTGAGACCACCGAAGAGGAAGGTCACCAGGAAGCCGATCGAGAACAGCATCGGCGTCTCGAAGGTGATCTGGCCCCGCCACATCGTGCCGATCCAGTTGAAGAACTTCATACCGGTGGGCACCGCGATCAGGTAGCTCAGGAAGCTGAAGAACGGCAGCAGCACCTGGCCGGTGGCGAACATGTGGTGCGCCCAGACGCTCATCGACAGGGCGGCGATGGCGATGGTGGCGGCCACCAGGCCCTTGTAACCGAAGATCGGCTTCCGGGAGAACACCGGGATGATCTCGCTGATGATGCCGAAGAACGGCAGCGCGATGATGTACACCTCGGGGTGACCGAAGAACCAGAACAGGTGCTGCCACAGCATCGGCCCGCCGGTCGCCGGGTCGTACACGTGGGCACCCATCAGGCGGTCCGCGGCGAGCGCGAACAGCGCGGCGGCCAGCAGCGGGAAGACCAGGATGGCCAGCAGGCTGGTGACCAGCATGTTCCAGGTGAAGATCGGCATCCGGAACATGGTCATGCCGGGCGCGCGCAGGGTCAGGATCGTGGTGATCAGGTTGACCGCGCCGAGGATCGTGCCCAGACCGGAGATGGCCAGGCCGACGACCCACATGTTGGCGCCCACGCCCGGGGCGTGGTCGGCGGTGCTCAGCGGCGTGTAGGCGGTCCAGCCGAAGTCGGCCGCGCCACCCGGAGCGATGAAGCCCGCGGTGGCGAGCGTGCCGCCGAACAGGTACAGCCAGTAGGCGAACGCGTTGAGGCGGGGGAACGACACGTCCGGCGCGCCGATCTGCAGCGGCACCACGTAGTTCGCGAAGGCGAACACGATCGGCGTCGCGAAGAACAGCAGCATGATCGTGCCGTGCATCGTGAAGAGCTGGTTGTACTGCTCGGGCGACAGGAACTGCAGGCCCGGTCGCGCGAGTTCGGCGCGCATGATCAGGGCCATCAGGCCACCGATCATGAAGAACACGAACGCGGTGACCATGTACATGATCCCGATCTGCTTCGCGTCCGTGGTGCGCAGCAGCCGCGCGATGGCCGACCCCTTGACCGGCTCGCGGACCGGCCAGGGCCGGGTCACGACCGGCTTGGGTGCGACGGTGGTCACGAGTGGCCTCCGGTTCTGGTTGTCCCGCTCGGCGCGCTGGTCATCGGCGCAGCCGTCATCCGCAAGGAGGATAGTCCCCGGTAGGTGGCCCCGCCGCGTGGGGTGGGCGGCTACGATCACCGGCCCGCTAGAGCGGGCCGGTGAGGAGCCGGTAGTGCTCCCGGAAGATCCGCCCGCCGCGTCCGCGCAACAACGGGTCGCGCAGCGCCGGCGGCACGTCGCGGGTGCGGTTGCGGTCGCGGGTCCGGTCCCGCACCCAGCGGGTACGCGGCCGGCGACGACTCTCGTACGCGATCAGCGCGGCGTCGACGCTGCCGGCGGCCCGCAGCGACTCCGCGAGCACGACGGCGTCCTCCAGCGCCATGGCCGCGCCCTGGGACAGCGTCGGGGCGGTGGCGTGAGCGGCATCACCGACGAGCAGCACCCGGCCGTGGAACCAGCGCCCCAGCTCGACCTCCTCGGTGCGCTCCACGCACACGGTCTCCAGCGCGGCCAGCACCTCGGGCACCGGCCCGCCGTAGGAGCCGAACAGTTCGTGCAGGCGGGCGAGCGGGTCGGCGGGCAGCTCGGTGCCGGCCTCGTCGGCATAGCAGTAGAGCCTCCCGGCGCCGAGCGGCACGACCAGGAACCCGGCCCGCTGGCCGAGCAGTGCCGTCCAGTCCGCGATCCGGGGGCCGCCGCGCACCAGTGCGCGGTAGACCACCTGCCCGGCGGGGCGCGGTGGTCCGCCGAGCGCGGCGAGGGTCCGTACCGCCGAGCGGGGCCCGTCGGCGCCGACGACCAGGTCGTACTCGCCGCCGGTGCCGTCGGTGAAGCCGACGGCGACCCGGCCGGGCAGCAGGTCGACGGTGCTCACCTCGGCGCCGTGGCGCACCGCGCCGCCGGCGCCGGTGAGCAGCACCCGGTGCAGTTCGGTCCGGGGCAGCGCCCGGCACTCCCCCACCCCGGCCCAGAGCGCGTCGAGGTCGACGTCGCACAGTGGCGCTCCGGCGGCGTCGAGGAAGCGCTGCCGGTGGATCACCTGGCCGAGCGGGCGCAGTGGCCCGTCGAGGTCGAGCCGGCGCATCGCCCGGGCGGCGTTGCCCGGCAGGTAGAGGCCGGAGTCGATCGTTTCGGTGGGTGGCAGCCGCTCGGTGACGTCGGGCCGGAACCCCGCCAGGCGCAGCGCCCGGGCCACGGCGAGGCCGGCGATGCCCGCGCCGACGACGAGGATGCGCAGGGGGGAACCACCCATCACGGGGTACGCCTCCGGAGGGGGATCGGAACGCGTTGGAGGCAAGACATTACTCGCCGCAACCAGGCGGCGGAAGTGCCCGTGCGCCCTGGCGCCGGCCACCGGTCGGCGGCGCACCCCGTCCCACCGGCAGGAATCCCGCCTCCATCTGGGGAAGGGGGCGGCCGCCGTGACCTCTCGCGCCACGAGCCGGACGCGGAGCGTTAACGAGCCCGGCGCATTTGCGCAATGATTCGAGACATGTAAATGTATTCCTTGCATCGTGGGAGCGCTCCCGCCCGTATCACCGACCGAACCGGCGCCGTCCCCGCGCCGAGCCAAGGAGCATCATGAAGCGTCCACTCAGGGCCCTCGCGGCAGCCGGACTGCTGGCCGCCGGCACCCTCGTCGCCGTCGCGCTCGGCGGCACCGCCTCCGCCGACACCCAGATCTGCGAGCAGTACGGCTCGACCACGATCGGCGGCAAGTACGTGGTGCAGAACAACCGCTGGGGCACCAGTGCCCAGCAGTGCATCAACGTCACCTCAACCGGCTTCTCGATCACCCGCGCGGACGGCTCCGCGCCGACGAACGGTGCGCCGGTCTCCTACCCGTCGATCTTCGTGGGCTGCCACTACACCAACTGCTCGCCCGGCACGAACCTGCCGGTGCAGGTGAAGAACATCAGCAGCGCGCCGGCCAGCATCAGCTACAACTACGTGAGCGGCGCGATCTACGACGCCGCGTACGACATCTGGCTCGACCCGTCGCCGAAGCGCGACGGCGTGAACCAGATGGAGATCATGATCTGGCTCAACCGGCAGGGCTCGATCCAGCCCATCGGCTCGGTGGTCGGCAACGCCAGCATCGCGGGCCGCACCTGGGAGGTCTGGCGCGGCAGCAACGGCTCCAACAACGTCATCTCGTACGTGGCGCCGTCGGCCATCCCCAGCTTCAGCTTCGACGCGATGGCGTTCATCAACGACACCCGTAACCGGGGCGCGATCACCAACGACTGGTACCTGACCAGCATCCAGGCCGGGTTCGAGCCGTGGCAGGGTGGCGTCGGCCTGGCGGTGAACTCGTTCTCGCAGACCGTCAACACCGGCTCCAACCCGCCGCCGACCACGTCGGCACCGACCACGCCCCCGCCCTCGGGCGGCGCGTCGTGCACCGTCACCTACAAGGCGGCGAACGTCTGGAACAACGGCTTCACCGCCGACGTGACGGTCAAGAACACCGGCTCCGGCACCATCAACGGCTGGACGCTGAACTACAACCTGCCCTCCGGGCAGACCGTCACCAACGCGTGGAACGCCACGGTGAGCCAGAGCGGTTCGGCGGTGACCGCCCGCAACGCCGGCTACAACGGCACGCTGGCGCCCGGGGCGTCGACCAGCTTCGGCTACCAGGCGACGCTGAACGGCAGCTACTCCGCGCCGAGCAGCTTCACGCTCAACGGCTCCGCCTGCGCCCGGGGCTGACCACCGCACACGACAGGGGGCGCGGTCCGCTGCGGACCGCGCCCCCTGTCCGTGTACGCCTCAGCCGGCGAGGGTGTCGATGTCGCGCATCTCCTCGGCGGTGAGCGAGAACCCGAACACGTCGACGTTGGCGCGGATGCGCTCCGGCGTGACCGACTTCGGGATGACCACGGTCTCGTGGTCGATGTGCCAGCGCAGCACCACCTGGGCCGGCGACACGTCGTGCGCCTGGGCGATCCGGACCAGCACCGGGTCGGACAGGTCGCTGGTCTTGAACGGGCTGTACCCCTCCAGCGCCACGCCCCGGTCCCGGTGGGCGGCGTACGTCTGCCTGTCGTACAGCGACGGGCTCCAGCGGATCTGGTTGACCGCCGGCGTCTCCTCGGTGGCCTGGATCAGCTCGTCGATCTGGCCGATCGAGTAGTTGCTCACCCCGACCGTGCGCGCCATGTTCTCGTCCCGCGCGGCGAGCATCTCCCGCCACACCGGGATGCTGTCGCCGGGCGCGGACGGCGGCCAGTGCACCAGCCACAGGTCGACGTAGTCGGTGTCCAGCGCGGCCAGGCTGGCCTCGATGGTCTCCCGCTCCCGGCCCACCCGGTCCGGCGGCAGCTTGGTGGTGATGAAGACGTCCTCGCGGCGCAGCCCGCTCTCCTTGACCGCCTGCCCGACCTCCTTCTCGTTGCCGTACATGGTGGCCGTGTCGATGTGCCGGTAGCCGGCGTCCAGCGCGGCGAGCACCGCCTTGAACCCGGCCTCGCCGGTGGCCTGCCACGTGCCGAAGCCGAGCAGCGGGATCCGGACGTCGCCGGTGAGCGGGAGGGTGGGCTGGTCGCTGTCCATGTCCCCCGTTCTACCCCGGTTCGTCGCACACACACCGGCATCCCGGCGCGCACGGCGGGTCTGGGGGAGGATGCGGGGGTGGCGGACCGGCTGGAAGAGTACCGGCGGAAACGGGACGCCGCGCGTACCCCGGAACCGGTGCCCGAGCGGGCTTCCGGGCGGAAGCGGTCCGCGCGGCGCGCGCCCCGCTTCGTCATCCAGCAGCACCACGCCCGGAGCCTGCACTGGGACCTGCGGCTGGAGCACGACGGCGTGCTGGCCTCCTGGGCGGTGCCGCGCGGCCTGCCCCGCGACCCGGGCCGCAACCACCTGGCCGTGCACACCGAGGACCACCCGATGGAGTACCTGACCTTCTCCGGGGAGATCCCCGCCGGGGAGTACGGCGGCGGGCGGATGATCGTGCACGACACCGGCACCTACCGCGCGGAGAAGTGGCGCGACGACGAGATAATCGTGGTGCTCGACGGCGAGCGCACGAAGGGCCGGTACGTCCTGTTCGCCACCGGAGGGCGGGGCCGGGACTGGATGATCAGGCGCACCGACCCGGCGCCGGAGGGCTGGACGCCGATGCCCGAGCTGGTCCGCCCGATGCGGCCCGCCGAGGGCGGGCGGCTTCCGCGCGACGCCGCCTCCTGGGGGTACGAGCTGCGCTGGGCGGGCGTGCGCGCGATGGCGTACGTGTCGGGTGGCCGGCTGCGGCTGCTCGACGGCGACGACGCGGAGGTCACCGGTGAGTACCCGTGGGCGCGGGCGATGGCCGAGGCGCTCGCTCCGGCCGAGGCGGTGCTCGACGGCGTGCTGGTACGGATCGACCCGGCCGGGCGGGTCCGCCCGCCGACCCGGCGCGACGGGCAGTTCCTCGCCGTCGACCTGCTCTGGCTGGAGGGCGTGTCCAGCCTCGACGTGCCGTACGCGCAACGCCGTGACCTGCTCGACGGTCTGGCGCTCACCGGCCCGCACTGGCAGACTCCGCCGTGGTTCCCGGGAGTCGGTGCGGACGCCCTGCGGGCCGCCCGTGAGCAGGGGCTCCCGGGAGTGGTGGCGAAACGCCTCGACTCCCCGTACGAGCCGGGCCGGCGCAGCCGGCACTGGCTGAGCATCGACGCGAGCTGAGGACCACCGTGCACCTGACGCACCTGGAGTGCCCGCGCTGCGGCCGTGAACACCCGGCCGACGTGTTGCAGAACCTGTGCGGCTGCGGCTCCCCGCTGCTGGCCCGCTACGACCTCGCCGCGGTGGCCTCCACCGTCGCCCCGGAGCAGTTCGGGCTGCGCCCGGCCGACCTGTGGCGCTACCGGGAGCTGCTGCCGGTGGCCGATCCCCGGTTCGTCACCACGCTGGGCGAGGGCTGGACGCCGATGTGGCGCGCGCCCGCGTACGGGCACGAGATCGGCATCGTGGACCTGATCGTCAAGGACGAGGGGCTCACCCCGACCGGATCGTTCAAGGCGCGCGGGGCGTCGGTGGGCGTGAGCCGGGCCCGGGAGCTGGGCGTGAAGCGGATCGCCATGCCCACGAACGGCAACGCCGGCGCGGCCTGGGCCACGTACGCGGCGCGGGCCGGGATGGGCGCGACCATCGCCATGCCGCTGGCCGCGCCGACGATCTGCCGCGAGGAGTGCCTGGCCGCCGGCGCCGACCTGCGGCTGATCGACGGTCTGATCAACGACGCGGGCCGGGACATCGCGGCGCTGATCGCCGGGTCGGACGGCGGGATCTTCGACGCCGGCACGCTACGCGAGCCGTACCGCCTGGAGGGCAAGAAGACCATGGGGTACGAGATCGTCGAGCAGCTCGGCTGGCAGGTGCCCGACGTGATCGTCTATCCCACCGGCGGGGGCGTCGGGCTGATCGGCATCCACAAGGCGCTGCACGAGCTGCGCGAGCTGGGCTGGGTGGAGGACCGGCTGCCCCGGCTGGTCGCGGTGCAGTCCACCGGGTGCGCGCCGGTCGTGCGGGCGTTCGCGGCCGGCGAGGATCGCGTCACCCCGTGGGAGGGCGCGCGTACCGTCGCGTTCGGCATCACGGTGCCCGCCCCGCTCGGCGACGAGCTGATCCTGTCCGCGCTGCGGGACAGCGCCGGCACCGCGATCGCTGTGGACGACGCGGAGATCCTCACCGACCTGCGCGACTTCGCCGCCCGGGAAGGGCTGCTGCTCTGCCCGGAGGGCGCGGCCTGCCTGACCGCTGCCCGGCACCTGCGCGCGGGCGGGTGGATCCGGCCCGGTGAGCGCGTGGTGGTGCTCAACACCGGCGCAGGCGTCAAGTATCCAGGGCTGGTGCACAGCGGGGCGCCCGTGTGACCTGAGGTCGCGGCGCCCCGCTCGAGACCGGCGGTCAGGAGGTGGGCGGCTCGTCCTCGCCCGCCTCCTCGGCGGCGTCCGCCTCCTCCTTCGTCTTGTGCACCGCGCCGTCGGCGTGCTCCGGCGGGCCGTAGACCGTGTAGAGCACCAGCGGGTTCGGCCCGGTGTTGACGAAGTTGTGCTTCGTGCCGGACGGCACGACCACCAGGTCGCCGGAGACGACCTCCTTCTTCTCCCCGGCCACCCGCGCCTCGCCGGTGCCGCTGACGAACGTGAGGATCTGGTCGATGCCCTCGTGGACCTCCTCGCCGATCTCGCCGCCCGGCGGAATGGTCATGATGACCAGCTGGGTGTGCTCCCCGGTCCAGAGCACGCGGCGGAAGTCGGGACTCTTCTCGGCGACGGTCGCGATCGTGAAATGCTCCATGGTCCGCTCATACCCCGTTCGCGCGCCCGCCACGCCGGGAGTCGCAGATGGTGGAATTCCCACGCCGAGCCGGTTTGGATCCCCTCGGAAGGGGCATGTGCTCCCGACAAGACCGGTGCGTTGCTGGGCCGGTCGAGCCAGGTCCCCGCCGGCGTACCGCCGTACGGCTGCGGTGGCGGGAGACGGCCGGAGCGCGGCGACGTTACGACCGGGAGGTCGTGCGGCGCCGTGCGCTCGTCTGCGCGTCCGGTCAGGCGAGCACGGCCAGGTGAAAGGGCCGGTCCACGTGCCCGCTCGTGCCGTGCGTCTCGACGAACACCGCGTTGGCGATCCCCGAGCGCGGCGCCACCGTGATGACACCCTGCGGGGCCAGCCCGTCGGCAGTCGCGGGGCCGACCGTCCCGACGTACGCCGCTCCGGCCACGTCCTGGTCGAACGCGACCTGGTACATCCCGGCGGCGAGCCGGGTGGCCGAGGTGGCGCCGAGGCCGCGGACCAGCTTCCCGTCGGCGTCGACCACGGCGAACAGCATGCGCGCGGTGGCCGGCAGCCCGACCGGCGAACACGAATTGATCTCGGTGTCGGCGCGCGCGGCCTCCCGCATGCTCGGGATCGGCTGGCCGGTGGTCTCCCTCCTTGCTCTACGGCTGGGCATGGTGATCCTCTCTCCCGCCGGTACGCCGGCCGGAGGCGTTCGTACGCTTCCGGGCGATCGTCGGCGATCACCCTCGATGATTCCGACGCTATGTCGGCCAACCGCCCGGCAACCAGCCGCAGAAGTGTCCGATCAAGGACAGTGGACGGCTCTGACCTGCGGAAACGTCAGCCGGATCGCCGATTCGCCGCCGGGTCCGCCGACCGTCCCGGCACCGCTCGTCACACCGGAGCCGACCGGAAACCATGACGCAGCGCGACCGTCTGGCTACATTGAAGTATGGTGCAGCCGCTCCGAGGTCGACCGACGGTCTACCGTCCGGTGCTGGCCGCACGGCGCGGGGAGCTGGAGGCGCTGACCCGGCTCGACGACGCCTCCGCCGCGCTGCTCGCACCGGTCCTCGACGTTCCGGCGGACGCGCCCTCCATCGTGGACTCCCTGGCCCGGCTGCCCGCCGGGATGCTGCCCGCCGTCGACGTGTCGGCGCTGCCGGAGGCCGGCGAACACGATCCGGTCCGCTGGGGCGTACCGCTGGTGCCGGTGATCGGTCTCGCGGACAGCGACCGGCGGCTGGCCGCGCACGGCGCGGCGGCCCGGGCCTGGGCGCACCACGCGGTCGTCAGGTTGCGCCTCGGCCCGGACCGGGCCGGACCGGACGCGGCCACGGCGGCGGCGGAACGGGTGTGGCGGGTGACGGGTCTGCTGCCCGAGCAGTGCGACCTGCTGCTGGACGCCGGGGACGTGTGCTGCCAGGCCGACGTCCGGCTGGCCGAGCCGCGGATCCGGCGTGCGGCGCAGTGGGCCCGGCGGCACGCCTGGCGTTCGGTGACGACGGCGGCCGGCGGGATGCCACCGGCCCTGTCCCGGCTGCCGGCGGACGAACCGGTCCGGGTGGACCGCTACGACTGGTCGCTCTGGCGGCGTCTGGCCGACCTGGGCGTCGGGTACGGCGACTACGGGGTGGGCTGCGCGGTGCGGGACGCGGACGAGCCGGGCGACCGGACACCGACGCTGCGCTGGGCCGCGGACGACGCGTGGTGGGTCTACCGCTGGTCGCGGCGGGGTGGGCGGGGCGACGAGCGCTTCGCCGACCTGTGCCGCACGCTGACGGCCGCGCCGCACTGGTCGCCGGCCGGGGCCGGCTTCTCCTGGGGCGACCACGAGATCGTCCGGCGGGCCCGGCGGGGCGCCGGCGCGGGCTCACCGGCCAACTGGATCGCGTGGAGCACGTCGCATCATCTGGCGCACGTGCTGGCCGCGCTGATCCGGCCGGAACCGGACCAGCGCGCCGGCTGAGCTCACTCCTTCTCGGTGAAGCCGAACTGCACCACGCCCTCCTCGTCGACCACCGCGTCGACGGACGTGTCGTTGAGCAGTTCGGCCGCGTCCGAGTCGAGGAAGATGCGCGCGCCCTCGGTGTCCACCACCTGGTCGCCCTGCACCGGCTGCGGCACCAGCTCGATCGAGAGCGAACCGGCGTCGGTGTCGGCGGCGATGCGCAGCCCGCCCGCGTCGGCGACGTCCTGCTGGGCGGCGAGGTCACGGATCACCAGGACGGCGTTGTCGGTCATGGTCAGCATGGCTGAACTCCTCATGGCTGGATGTCGGGTTCCGCGGGCGACACGGCCCACGCGGTCGGCTCGCGACCCGGAAGCGGGCGAGACACGATCTCGCCGCGCTGGAAGCAGGGCGGTTGCCACGGCCCTCACCCCCACCGTGCCCGCTGCCCGGTCATCCGTCAAACGGAACCCGAT
Organism: Micromonospora sp. AMSO1212t; assembly: GCF_008868145.1. Classification (NCBI taxonomy): domain Bacteria; kingdom Bacillati; phylum Actinomycetota; class Actinomycetes; order Micromonosporales; family Micromonosporaceae; genus Micromonospora; species Micromonospora sp. AMSO1212t. The sequence goes on along the minus strand of NZ_WBKS01000156.1, from coordinate 2,044 downwards.
GATCCGCCGCTCCTCGGTGAACAGGTGTTTTCCCCGATTCGGAGCGGGAACGACGCAGGGTTGCGGCGCCCGCGCCAGGGCCGCAAATAACCTTTCGCACCGGAGTCTTTTCCGGAGGAAATCTCCGTGGCAGCATCTTCCCATGCATCGTCGCCTATTTCCCCGGGCACTCGCGGTGCTGGCGCTGGTCGCCACCGCGGCCGCCGCCGGCACCACCACCGCCACGGCCGAAGCGCCCACCCCGGCGCAGACCCGGCTGAACGCCACAATCGACGCGATCCTCTCCGACAGCCGGCTCGACGGAGCGCAGGCAGGCGTGGTCGTCGTCGACACCGCCACCGGCCGCACGCTGTACGACCGCAACAGCACCCGGCGGCTCATCCCCGCCTCCAACACCAAGCTGCTCACCTCGGCGGCGGCGATGGAACTGCTCGGGCCGGGCCACCGCTTCACCACCGAGGTGAGCGCCGACGGGTCGCGCCGCGCCGGAATGCTCTCCGGCGACCTCTACCTGCGCGGCGGGGGCGACCCCACCATCCTCGCCGCCGACTACGACCGGCTCGCCGAGCAGGTCGCCGCGGCAGGCGTACGCGTGGTCGCGGGCGATCTGGTCGCCGACGACACCCGGTACGACAAGGGCCGGCTCGGTCCGGACTGGACCTGGGACGACGAGCCCTACTACTACGCCGCTCAGGTGTCAGCGCTGACAGTGGCCCCGGACACCGACTACGACGCCGGCACCGTGATCGTGCAGGCCACCCCGGGCACCCGGGCCGGTGTCCGGCCGAAGATCACCATGACCCCGGACAACGGCTGGTTGCGGATCGACAACCGGGCCGAGACGGTCGCCGACGGCGAGACGAGCATCTCGTTCGAACGTGAGCACGGCGGCAACACGGTGGTCGTGACCGGCCGGATCGCGGTCGGCCAGGCCGCCGAGAGCGACTGGGTGACCGTGTGGGAGCCGACCGGCTACGCCGCCGACGTGTTCCGCTCCGCGCTGCGGCGGCACGGCGTACGGGTGCTCGGCCGGACCGTGCTCGGCACCGCCACCCCGGACACCGCCAAGCCGCTCGCCCGGCACGACTCGATGCCGCTGGCCGACCTGATGGTGCCGTTCCTGAAACTCTCCAACAACGGTCACGCCGAGGTGCTGACCAAGGAACTGGGCCGGCAGCTCTCCGGATCCGGCACCTGGGCCGCCGGGCTGTCCGCGATCAGCGGGTACGTGGGCGACGCCGGAGTGGACACCGGCACGCTGCGCCAGCGCGACGGGTCCGGCCTGTCCCGGCGCAACCTCGTCCCGCCGGCCCAGTTCGTCACGCTGCTCTCGGCGGTCCGCGCCGAACCGTGGTTCGACACCTGGTACGCCGCGCTGCCGGTGGCCGGCAACCCGGACCGGTTCGTGGGCGGGACGCTGCGCAGCCGGATGGGCGGCACCGCCGCCGCGAACAACGTGCACGCCAAGACCGGCAGCCTGACCGGCGCATCAGCGCTCTCCGGCTACGTCACCGACGCCGACGGGCGGCTGCTCGCCTTCTCGATCGTGCTGAACAACTACCTCACCTCGTCGGTGAAGGGGCTGGAGGACCAGATCGCGATCGCGCTCGCCTCGTACACCGAGAAGGAAACGGCGACCGCCCGGCGGACCGTGCCGGCCGCACCGGAGTCGCCGCGCGTACCGGAGGGGCGGGAGTGCTCCTGGGTGAAGCCCGCGCTCTGCTGACCGGCCCTACCGCCCCGGTGCTCAGGCGCCGGGGCGGTACGGACGCGGGTCGGCCGCGGGGTCGCCGCGCTCGACGAGCGCGTCGATCTCGGTCGACGGCAGTCCGCGCAGCGTGAGCACCCGGCGCCCCCACACGTGCAGGCGGCACGGGTGCGGGCTGGCGTCGTTGCGGCAGATGGTCCCGCCCGACCAGGCCCGCGGCGCGTGCACCACCACCGCCCGCACCGCGAACTGGACGTCCTCGACCGTCACGTACGGCGGCATCGGGATCTCGCGCAGCACGTCACAGTCGGTGCGCGAGATCCCGATGCCGCCGTA
>NZ_WBKS01000155.1:0-12561 GCF_008868145.1 Micromonospora sp. AMSO1212t | reverse complement strand
GGCGGGCCAGTCCTGGGAGGCCAGACGCGGCGAGACCGCCCCGGGTGGGGCGGCCTCGAGCCAGGACAGGAATCCGGTAACGGTGGATCGCGCCATGGCGATCTCGATCGGCGCGTGGTGGCTGGTACAGCGCAGGATCACCCACTCGGCGGGCATGGACATGCGCTCCTGCGCCTCGGGCAGCCGACGGCGCTCGACCGCCAGCCCCTTACGCGAGAGCACCCGCTTGGGGCGCAGCGCGAAGCTGAACATGCGATACCAGCGGAGCTCGTCGCCCACGAAGCGACCGAACCCGGGTGACCAGCCACGACCGTCGAGGATCGTGTTGACCCGGACGCTCAGCCGGATGATGCCACCGCTACGCGTGAACAGGGCCCGCCGGATGAAGAGGATCAGAAGCGCGACGACGACGATCGCGACGCCGATTCCGATCCCTTCGACGATCTCCATCGGCGGGTCGGCTCAGCGGGCCGGGGTGGCGGGGGTTGCGCTCTCGGCGAGGACAGTAACGCCCTCGCCGGTCACCGACAGGAAGCCGCCGGCCACGTCGTACGCGACCTGCTGGCCCCCGGCCTGCTTGATGCGTACCTGGCTGGGTTCGGCGAGCTGGCCGAGCAGAGGTGCGTGCCCCGGCAGCACACCGAGCTCACCCTCGGTCGTCCGGGCGACGACCATCTCGGCCTCGCCGGTCCAGACCTTCTCCTCGACGGCTACGAGCTCGACGTGAAGCTGTTGTGCCACGCTGTCTCCTTGCTGCGGCGGCGGATTGCCGAAAGTCTAGTCGCGCCCCCGCAGCCCACCCAACGCGGGTGGTGAGAGCCGGACCACCACGGCCCCGCACCCGCTCAGGCTACTTGGTCTTCTGGACGAAATCGGGGTGCTCCAGCAGGAATGCGTCGAGCTGTTCGGTACGCAGTGCGGTGAAGAAGTCCTCCGCCGGTTCGAGCAGTTGCTCACCCCGGTAGTTGCTGCCGGTGCCGATCCCCCCGCCCGGCAGCTTGATCGTCTCGATCGCGTCCGGGCGGATGTCCTTCAGGGCCAGCCCGAAGTCCACCACGCTGTTGCCGCGCCCGTTGAAGACCAGCGACTTGCCGGCCGCGCGCAGCACCCGATCCAGCTTGACCGGGTTGGTCACCACGTCGGCGCTGAACGCCTGGCTCGCCATCGCCTTGACGAACTGCTGCTGGTGCCGCTGCCGCCCGTAGTCGCCGTCCGGCACGCCGTTCTTCGGGTAGCGCTGCCGGACGTAGTCCAGCGCCTGCCAGCCCTCCAGGTGGGCGTTGCCCTTCTTGTACACCGCCTGCGGGCCGAGGTAGCCACCGCCGCCGGGCCGGAGCTGGCGCGGCGTGCCGTCCGGCTGGAGGTGCTCGGAGCGCACCTCCCGCTCGATGTACATGTCGACACCGCCCATGGCGTCGACGATCTTCTTGAAACCGCTGAAGTTGATGATCGCGCCGGCGTCGAAGCGCTTGATGCCGGTGACGTCCTGCACGGTCTTGGCGAGCAGTTCGAAGCCCTGTGCGGTGCTGGGGTTCTGCCCGGGTACGTTGCTGCCGTGCGACATGGCCGCGTTGAGCCGGTCGTTGGCGCCCGCGTAGTCGGCCTTGGGGAAGGCCGGGATGTCCACCCGCAGGTCGCGCGGGAGCGAGAAGAGATAGCCGCGGTCCATGGTGGCGGGCACGTGCAGGACCATGATCGAGTCGGCCAGCGGGCGGGCGGTCGACGTCCGGGGGTCCACGCCGACGAGCAGGATGTTGAGCGGGCCCTTGATGTCGCTCTTCTTCTCGTTGGCGCCGGCGGCCTGGTCACCGAAGAGGTCGGCCTTGCCCACCGATCCCTCGTAGCGGGCGACCAGGGCGCGGGAGCCGATCAGCACGGAGCCGCTGAGCACCACCATGACGATGCCCAGGATCGTGCAGACGCGGGCCCACCGGGGCACGCCGCGCCACATGGACCGCTTCCCGCGATCCGCGCCGCCCTTACCAGCCACGAGCATCTCCAATCGTCGCGCCCACGGGTAGGAAGACGGGCGCGGGGGTCCGTTTGGTTGCAGAGATCAACGGCCGGGATGTGAAGTCGTGTCAGGAACGGTACCGCGCGATGCGGTGAACCGCTTGCCGGAGAACCGGGCATCTGGTAGTGCAGGGCCCTGAACAGGCGAAGGCCGCCCCGGCTTTCGCCGGGACGGCCCTCGTGGGTGTGAGCGGGCTCTCAGCCCTCCTCGCCCATCAGCTCCTTGGCCTTGGCCCGAAGGTCGTCCAGGCCGCCGCACATGAAGAACGCCTGCTCCGGGAAGTGGTCGAACTCCCCCTCGCTGATCCGGCGGAAGGCGTCGATGGTCTCGGCGATCGGGACCGTCGAGCCGGCCACGCCGGTGAACTGCTCCGCCGCGTACGTGTTCTGCGAGAGGAACCGCTCGATCCGGCGGGCGCGGCCGACGGTGAGCTTGTCCTCCTCGGAGAGCTCCTCGATACCGAGGATGGCGATGATGTCCTGCAGGTCCTTGTAGCGCTGCAGGATCCGCTTCACCTCGGTGGCGACGGCGAAGTGCTCCTCGCCGACGAACTCCGGGGCGAGGATCCGGGACGAGGACGCCAGCGGGTCCACGGCCGGGTAGATGCCCTTGTCGGAGATCGACCGCTCCAGGTTGGTGGTCGCGTCGAGGTGGGCGAACGTGGTGGCCGGCGCCGGGTCGGTGTAGTCGTCGGCGGGCACGTAGATCGCCTGCATCGAGGTGATGGCCTGGCCCCGGACGGAGGTGATCCGCTCCTGGAGCTCGCCCATCTCGTCGGCCAGGGTCGGCTGGTAACCCACGGCGCTCGGCATACGGCCGAGCAGCGTGGAGACCTCGGAACCGGCCTGGGTGAAGCGGAAGATGTTGTCGATGAAGAGCAGCACCTCCTGCTTCTTCACGTCACGGAAGTACTCCGCCATGGTCAGCGCGGACAGCGCGACCCGCAGGCGGGTGCCCGGCGGCTCGTCCATCTGGCCGTAGACCAGCGCGGTCTTGTCGATGACGCCCGACTCGGTCATCTCGGCGATGAGGTCGTTGCCCTCGCGGGTGCGCTCACCCACGCCGGCGAAGACCGAGGTACCACCGAAGTTCCGGGCAACACGGGTGATCATCTCCTGGATGAGCACCGTCTTGCCCACGCCCGCGCCGCCGAACAGGCCGATCTTGCCGCCCTTGACGTACGGGGCGAGCAGGTCGATGACCTTGATGCCGGTCTCCAGCATCTCGGTCTTCGGCTCCAGGTCGGCGAAGGCCGGGGCCTTGCGGTGGATGCCCCACCGGTCGTCGGCCTGAATGGTCTCGCCCTCGGCGAGGTTGAGGCACTCGCCGATCGCGTTGAACACGTGGCCCTTGACCGCGTCGCCCACCGGCACGCTGATCGGCGCACCGGTGTCGCGCACCTCGGTGCCGCGGACCAGGCCGTCGGTCGGCTGCATCGAGATGGCGCGGACCAGGTTGTCACCCAGGTGCTGGGCGACCTCCAGGGTCAGCGTCTTCTCGCCGCCGGAGAGCGTCACGTTGACGTGCAGGGCGTTGAACAGCCCCGGCATGGCGTCGCGCGGGAACTCGGCGTCGACGACCGGGCCGATGACCCGGACCACGCGACCCGTGGCCGTCTTGGTCTCAACTGCGGATACAGTCATCACACTTCACTTCCCGACGCGGCCAGCGCGTTCGCGCCGCCGACGATCTCACTGATCTCCTGGGTGATGCCGGCCTGACGGGCCGAGTTCATCTCACGCGTGTACTTCTCGATCATCTCTTCGGCGTTGTCGGTGGCACTCTTCATCGCCCGCCGGCGGGCGGCCGACTCACTGGCCGCCGACTCCAGCAACGCCGCGAAGATCCGCGTGTTGATGTACTTCGGCAGCAGGGCGTCGAGCAGCGACTCCGGCTCCGGCTCGAACTCGTACGCCGGCAGCAGGCCCTCGGACCGGGGCCGGTCCTCGACCTGCATCGGACCGACGATCCGGGTCACCGGGTTCTGCGTCATCAGGGACTTGAACTCGGTGTAGACGATGTGCAGCTCGTCCACGCCGAGGATCCCGTCGGCGCCGGCGTCGTTGTCCGTGTCGTCCGCGCCCGCGGTGAACGCCTTGATCAGCGTCTCACCGACCTCGCGGGCGTCCTCGAACGTCGGCTGCTCGGAGAAGCCCGTCCAGCTGGCGGCGATCTCCCGGTTGCGGAACCGGTAGAACGCCACGCCCTTGCGGCCGATGACGTAGAGCACGGGCTCCTTGCCGTCGGCGCGCAGGCGGGCGATCAGCGACTCGGCGGTCCGGATCGCGTTCGAGCTGTAACCACCGGCCAGGCCCCGGTCGGCGGTGACCAGCAGGACGCCCGCCCGCCGCACCCGCTCGCGCGGGGTGAGCAGCGGGTGGTCGATCCGCGCGTTCGAGGCCAGCGCCGTCAGCACGCCGGTGATCGCCTCGGCGTACGGCAGCGAGGCCGCCACCTTGGCCTGGGCCTTGGCGATGCGGCTCGTCGCGACGAGCTCCATCGCCTTGGTGATCTTCTTCATCCCCTTGGCGGAACGGATCCGCTGCCGGAGAACGCGTACCTGGGCGGCCATCGGATCAGCTCTCGGCCGGGCGGTCGGTGCTGCCGTCGCGGAAGCGGGTCACCGTCTCGCGGGTCTCCTCGCCCTCCAGCGGCTTGGCCGGCGCGTCGTTGACCCGGACCTCGTCCTCCTTGCCCAGGAAGACCTTCTTGAACTCGGCGATCGCGGAGTCGAGCGAGGAGATGATGTCGTCGTCCCACTTGTTGTCCGCGATCCCGGCCAGGACGCCCTCGTGCTTGTGCCGGAGGTACTGCAGGAACTCCGACTCGAAGCGGCGGACCTCGCCGACCGGGACGTCGTCGAGCTTGCCCTCGGTGCCGGCCCAGACGGAGACGACCTGCTCCTGCACCGGGTACGGCGAGTAGTTCGGCTGCTTGAGCAGCTCGACCAGGCGGGAACCGCGGTCCAGCTGGGCCCGGGAGGCCCGGTCCAGGTCGGAGGCGAAGGCGGCGAACGCCTCCAGCTCACGGAACTGGGCCAGGTTCAGCCGCAGCGAGCCGGCGACCTTCTTCATCGGCTTCACCTGCGCGGCGCCACCGACCCGGGAGACCGAGGTGCCGACGTTGATGGCCGGCCGGACGCCCTGGTTGAACAGGTCGGTCTCCAGGAAGATCTGGCCGTCGGTGATGGAGATGACGTTGGTCGGGATGAACGCCGAGATGTCGTTCGCCTTGGTCTCGATGATCGGCAGACCGGTCATCGAGCCGCCGCCCAGCTCGTCGGAGAGCTTGGCGCAGCGCTCCAGCAGACGCGAGTGCAGGTAGAAGACGTCACCCGGGTAGGCTTCGCGGCCCGGCGGGCGGCGCAGCAGCAGCGACACGGCGCGGTACGCCTCGGCCTGCTTGCTCAGGTCGTCGAAGACGATCAGGACGTGCTTGCCGCCGTACATCCAGTGCTGTCCGATGGACGAGCCGGTGTAGGGGGCGAGGTACTTGAAGCCGGCCGGGTCGGAGGCCGGGGAAGCGACGATGGTGGTGTACTCCATCGCGCCCGCCTCCTCCAGCGTCCCCTTGATGGAGGCGATGGTGGAGGCCTTCTGGCCGATCGCGACGTAGATGCAGCGAACCTGCTTCTTCGGGTCGCCGGAGCGCCAGTTCTCGCGCTGGTTCAGGATGGTGTCCAGCGCGACGGTGGTCTTGCCGGTCTTGCGGTCACCGATGATCAGCTGGCGCTGGCCGCGGCCGACCGGGGTCATCGCGTCGATGGCCTTGATGCCCGTCTGCAGCGGCTCGTCGACCGACTTGCGGGACATCACGTTCGGGGCCTGGAGCTCCAGCTCGCGGAAGCCCTCGTTGGCGATGTCGCCGAGGCCGTCGATCGGCTCGCCGAGCGCGTTCACCACGCGGCCGAGGAACGCGTCGCCGACGGGCACGGAGAGCACCCGGCCGGTGCGCTTGACGCGCTGACCCTCTTCGATCCCGCCGAAGTCACCGAGGACGACGACACCGATCTCCCGGACGTCGAGGTTCAGCGCCACGCCGAGCGTGCCGTCCTCGAACTCCAGGAGTTCGTTGGTCATGGTCGAGGGGAGACCCTCGACGTGGGCGATGCCGTCACCGGCGTCGGCGACGGTGCCGACCTCCTCGCGGGAGACGTCGGCCGTGTAGGAGGAGACGTAGCGCTCCAGGGCGCCGCGGATCTCCTCCGTCGAGATGGTCAGCTCGGCCATCCTCTGCTTCCTTAAGTATCAGGGGCCCGGGATACCTAGTACCGACCGGTCCGATGGCGTCGAATCAGGGCTGCTAAGACGCTGGTCAGCGCTTCGCGAGCGCGTTACGGGTCTCGTTGAGGCGGCGCAGGACGGTCCCGTCGTACAGGTCGGATCCGACCTGTACGCGCACTCCGCCGAGCACGTCGGGGTCGACCGTCTGCTTGACGGACATCTCCCGACCGTACATCTGGGAGAGGCGGGCGCCGAGGCGTCGCTCCTCCTCGTCGTTCAGCGGAGCCGCCACGGTCACGTACGCGACCTGACGCTCCCGCCGGTCGGCGGCCAGCTCGACCAGCCGGGCGAGCGCACCGGTGAGGGAGCGTCCCCCGAAGCCGGCGAGCGCGGCCTCGACGAGGCGGACGGTGACCGGGCGGGCCTTGCCGGCGAGCAGCTGCTGGGCCAGTTCGGCCCGCCGCTGCACAGGGGCCATCGGGTCGGAGAGCGCGTTGGAAAGCTCGCCGGAGCCGGAGACGACCTGCCCGAATCGGAACAGCTCGTCCTCGACCTCGCCCAGGTCGCCGGTCGCCTCGGCGCTCGCCAGGAGCGCCTCCACGCCGAGCCGCTCGACGCCGTCGAGCAGCTCCGACGGGGCCGACCAACGGCCGGAGACCAGCGCGGCGAGCAGGTCGAGCGCGTCCGCGCCGACCTTGCCGCTCAGGATTCCGGTGAGCAGAGTGGTGCGGTCCTCACCCGAGCGCGCCGGGTCGGACAGCGCCCGGCGCAGCCGCGGCTCACGCCGCAGCAGGGCGGCGACGGAGAGGATGTCGTCGGCGGTGGAGGCCACCGCCGACGGCTCCGCGCCGCGGGCGTACGCGTCGAGGCGCTCGGCCCCGGCGGAGTACGACTCCCGGCTGGCGGCCTGCATCAGCGGGCCCCCGTGCTCTCGAGGCCGCTCAGGAACCGGTCCACGGTGCCCTTGCGACGCGCCTCGTCGGCCAGCGACTCACCGACGATCCTGCTGGCCAGGTCCACCGCGATGGTGCCGACCTCGGTGCGCAGCTCGCGCACGATGGTGGCCCGCTCCGCGGCGAGCTGCTCCTTGCCGGCGGCGATGATCCGGTCGGATTCCTCGCGCGCCTTGGCGAGGATGTCCTGGCGGATGCCCTCGGCGTCGGCCCGGGCGTCGTCACGGATCTTGGCGGCGTCGGTACGCGCCTCCGCGAGCTGGGCCCGGTACTGCTCGAGCAGCTGGTTCGCCTCGGCCTGCGCGGCCTCGGCTCGCTTGATGCCGCCCTCGATCGCGTCCACCCGGGCCTGGAACGTCTGCTCCATGCGCGGGAAGACGAACTTCATCAGCACGAAGCAGAGGACACCGAAGGCGACCAGCCCGACCACGATCTCCTGCCAGACAGGAATGATCGGGTTGTGGGTCGTCTCACCACCCTCAGCGGCGAGGAAGTACATGGGAAAACCTCCCGGTCAAAGGGGCTGGTTCAGCCGGCCCAGATGAAGCCGAAGGCGATGCCCAGCAGCGCCAGCGCCTCGATGACGGCGAAGCCGATCCAGACGTACGGAAGGGTCATCCGGGACGACTCCGGCTGACGGGCGGTCGACTGGATGTAGGCCGAGAAGACCAGGCCCACGCCGATGCCCGGGCCGATGGCCGCGAGACCGTAGCCGATGGCGGCGGTGCTGCCCTCTACCGCGGCGTAGATGTCCATTGGTTGGTTCCTCCTGGTTATCACGCGTGACGGTCACGCGGGACGACAACGGTTGGTGCGAAAGATCGGATCAGTGCTCGTCGGCGAGGGCGCCCTGCACGTAGCTGGCGGTCAGCACCGTGAAGACGTACGCCTGCAGACAGATCACCAGGAACTCGAGGAAGGTCAGCGCGATCGTCATCACCCAGGACAGCACCGAGACCGGTGCCAGCCAGACGTTGGCGCTGAGCATGGCGAACCCGCCGAGCGTGAAGACCAGCAGGAGCATGTGGCCGGCGAACATGTTCGCGAAGAGACGGACGGCCAGCGAGAACGGCCGGACCAGGAACGTCGAGAAGAACTCGATCGGGACCAGCAGCGGCAGGATGTACCAGGGCGCCGGCGGGACCAGAGAGGCCTTGACGTACTTCACGAAGCCGTGGTGCCGGATGCCGACCCAGATGAACATCACGTAGCTGATCACGGCGAGGATGGCCGGGAACGCGATGTGCGAGTTCGGCGAGATCTGGAAGAACGGCACGATCGCGAAGAAGTTCGTCAGCAGGATGAAGCAGAAGAGCGTGGTGAAGTACGGCGCGAACCGCACTCCCGCGTGCCCGATCATGTCCACCGCGATGTTGTTGCGCACGAAGCCGTAGATCGACTCGGCGAACCACTGCTTCTTGGTGGGGACCAGCTGCGGCTTCCGGTACGTCGCCAGGAAGAAGATGATCAAGATACCGACGGCGATCCACACCATCGCCGTGATCTTGGTGAACCAGTACGAGTTCTCCGCACCCCAGGGCAGGATGCTGGGCAGGTAGAAGTCCCCCACACTGGGTGGGAATTCCGCCTGGCCCTGAGCCAGGACGTTCGCCTGTCCGAACACCGCGTCCCTTCCTAAGTAGGCGTGCCCAGCCGGCGGACGACCAGGATGATGCCCCCGGCCATGCCGAGCACGACCCCGATGCCGGTGGCGACGCCGCCGGTATCGAGCCAACGGTCGACCAACCAGCCGATGAAACCCCAGACGAGCATGCCCCCGATGAGGTATGAGAGCGCGGTCCAACCCTGACCGGCACCGGACGGAACGTCGCCCGGGCCGCCAGTGTCGGGGGGTTTCTGGTCACCGGCCATGACGGGGCGAACGATATCAGTCGAGCAGAAGAGGCTGTGCCTCACCCCCCGCACAACCTGGTTGTGTGGGACACGGGCGGGCGAAGTCGTCTGGAGGCACGGTACTCCTCCCCCGCCACTGAGAGAATGACCGATCGCGGACAGACCCACGCGTCGCCCGAAGGGTGGGACGGCTCAGCGCGGCATCCGTCGGGCGTGGACCGTGGTCAGCCACCAGACGTGCACGCCGGTCCACACGACGACGCCCGCGGCGATGCCGAGACAGAACGGGATCAGCCCCGGCCACCCGGTCGAGGCGACCAGCACCATCACCCCGCCGAGCGCGGTGATCTTGGCGACGTAGAGGCCCAGCCCGAACGGCAGCACGAGCTGCGGGTCCTTGGAGTCCGCCCAGGCCAGGACCACAGTGGTGAGCGTGTAGCTCGCCGCCGTGACGGCCACCCCGGCCGCCGCGCCGAGCGCGCCGTCCGCGCCGCGCCACACCCCGCCCGCCACCGCCGCGACAGCGGCGAGCACCGCCACCGCGGCCAGCAGCACGGGCAGATGACGCAGTCGCCAGCCGCGGTCCGCGGTCTCCTCCGCCGCGCGCGTCCCGGGCTCAGCCACGGGGGTACGCCGGGAACTCGGTGACCAGCTCGGTCACGTCCGCGGCGATCCGGGTCAGCTCGTCGCCGCCCCCGGGGGACTCCGGATCCGTCCGTACCGCCCGTCCGATCAACGTGGCGATCCGGCGCATCTCCCCTTCCCGCATGCCCTGGGTGGTGACGCTCGGCGAGCCCACCCGGATGCCGGAGGCCACCGCCGGCGGCTGCGGGTCGTACGGGACGGCGTTCTTGTTGAGCGTGATGCCGGCGGCGTCGCAGCGGGCCTCGGCCTGGGCGCCGGTCACGCCGGTCTCGCGCAGGTCGAGCAGGGCCAGATGGGTGTCGGTGCCGCCGGAGACCGGCGGCAGCCCCTCCGCGGCCAGCCCGTCGGCGAGCGCGCGGGCGTTGGCGACCACCTGCGCGGCGTACGTGCGGAACTCCGGCTGCGCGGCCTCGCGCAGCGCGACCGCCTTGGCCGCGACGGCGTGCATCAGCGGGCCGCCCTGGGTGAACGGGAAGACCGCCTTGTCGATCCGGGCCGCCAGCGGCTCCCGGCTGAGGATCATGCCGCCGCGCGGGCCGCGCAGCACCTTGTGGGTGGTCGCGGTGACCACGTCGGCGTACGGCACCGGGGACGGGATCGCGCCGCCGGCGACCAGGCCGACGAAGTGCGCGGCGTCCACCATCAGGTACGCGTCGACCTCGTCGGCGATCTCCCGGAAGCGGGCGAAGTCGATCAGTCGCGGGTACGCGGTCGCGCCACAGATGATCATCTTCGGCCGGTGCGCGCGGGCCAGGTCGCGTACCTCGTCGTAGTCGATCGTCCCGGTGTCCCGCCGGACGGTGTAGCCGACCGGGTGGAACCACTTGCCGGAGAAGTTCACCCGGCTGCCGTGGGTCAGGTGCCCGCCGTGCGGCAGGTCCATGGCCAGCACCGTGTCACCCGGCTGCACCAGGGCGGCGTACGCGGCCAGGTTGGCGCTCGCCCCGGAGTGCGGCTGGACGTTCGCGTGCTCGGCGCCGAACAGCTCCTTCGCCCGGGAGACGGCCAGCTCCTCGGCCCGGTCCACCTCGGCGCAGCCGCCGTAGTAGCGCCGCCCCGGGTAGCCCTCGGCGTACTTGTTGGTGAGCGTGGAGCCCAGCGCGGCCAGCACCGCCGGCGAGGTGAGGTTCTCGCTGGCGATCAGCTGCAGGCCGCCGCGCAGCCGGTCCAGCTCGCCCAGCACCACCTCGGCGATCTCCGGGTCGACGGTACTGAGCTGCTGGAAGTCCGGTCCCCAGAAGGTGTCCCTCGCGTTCTCCACAGCGAAGGAGTCTACGGAGCCGCACACTGGAGGCCGTGAGATGCCTCGTCACCGGTGCTACCGGCTACATCGGCGGACGCCTCGCGCCCCGGCTGCTGGCCGAGGGGCACACCGTACGCTGCCTGGCCCGCACCGCCGGGCGGCTGCGGGACGTGCCGTGGGCGGCCGAGGCGGAGGTCGTCGAGGGCGACCTGCGCCGGCCGGAGACGCTGCCGGCCGTGTTCGCGGGCATCGAGGTCGCGTACTACCTGGTGCACTCGCTGGGCCAGCGTGGTTTCGAGGCGGCCGACCGGGAGGCGGCGACGAACTTCGCCGAGGCGGCGCGTGCCGCGGGCGTACGCCGGATCGTGTATCTCGGCGGGCCGGAGCCGGCGGAGCGCGAGGGCCTGCCCTCGGCGCACCTGCGCTCCCGGGCGGAGGTCGCGCGGATCCTGCTGGCCAGCGGTGTGCCCACTGCGGTGCTGCGCGCCGCCGTGATCATCGGATCCGGTTCGGCCTCGTTCGAGATGCTCCGCTACCTGACCGAACGGCTCCCGGCGATGGTCACCCCACGCTGGGTGCGCAACCGGATCCAGCCGATCGCGGTCCGGGACGTGCTGCGCTACCTGGCCGGCTGCGCGCACCTGCCGGCCGACGTCAACCGGGCCTTCGACATCGGCGGCCCGGACGTGCTGACCTTCACCGAGATGATGCAGCGCTACGCCCGGGTGGCCGGGCTGCGGCCCCGGGTCATCCTGCCGGTGCGCCCGCTCACCCCGTCGCTCTCCTCGCACTGGGTCGGCCTGATCACGCCGGTGCCGAACGCGATCGCCCGGCCGCTGGTGGAGAGCCTGGTGCACGAGGCGGTGGCGCACGAACACGACATCGCCCGGTACGTGCCGGACCCGCCGGACGGGCTGACCGGCTTCGACCAGGCGGTCGCGCTGGCGCTGACCAAGGTGCGCGACGCGCAGGTGGAGACGCGCTGGTCGAACGCGAGCGGGCCGGACGCCCCCGCCGAGCCGCTGCCGTCGGACCCGCGCTGGTCCGGCGGCACCGCGTACACCGACCTGCGTGAGCGGGCGGTGGACGCGCCACCGGCGGCGTTGTGGCGGGTCATCGAGGGCGTCGGCGGCGAGAACGGCTGGTACTCGTTCCCGCTCGCCTGGTCGGTGCGCGGCTGGATGGACCGCCTGATCGGCGGCGTCGGGCTGCGCCGGGGCCGGCGCGACCCGCACCGGCTCCAGGTCGGCGAGGCGCTGGACTTCTGGCGGGTCGAGGAGATCGTCCCGGGCGAGTTGCTGCGGTTGCGCGCCGAGATGCGACTGCCCGGCCGAGCCTGGCTGGAGATGCGCGCCGAGCCGGACGGTAACGGCGGCAGCCGCTACGTCCAGCGTGCCGTGTTCCTCCCGCGCGGGCTGCCCGGCCACCTCTACTGGGCCTCGGTTGCCCCGTTCCACGCCGTCGTCTTCGGCGGCATGGCCCGCAACATAGCCCGAGGCGCCGAACACCCGGGCTGACCCGCCCCGCGCCCCGCGCCCCGCGATCTTGCACTTGCGGCCCTTGATGCGCCCGTTATGCACTTTCTATCCGGGCAGCAAGTGCAAGATCGCGGGGCGCGGGGCGCGGGGC
>NZ_WBKS01000154.1:0-12791 GCF_008868145.1 Micromonospora sp. AMSO1212t | reverse complement strand
ATCGCCCACAGCCCCCACCGACCGGCGTACGGCGCCCAGCGCTCCCGCCACAGCCGGACCCGATCGCGCGCCTCGGACGGGTCGGTCATCCGCCCGTGGCGCACGTGCGGCTGGCGCTGCAGGACGAGGCTACGGGGACACGATCGTCCTGTCGGGCGCGGTGAGGTGCTCCAGGTGCCCCAACGGCAGGTGCGGGGGCCGCCACTCCAGGAACATCGCGGTGGCGTCGTCGTCGAGCTGGTCCTGCTGGTAGGCGAGGACGGCGCGCACCAGCCGGCGCATCGTCTCGGGGCTGGGCAGCCGGTCGTTGAGGGCACGCTCGACGAAGTCGACAAGTCGGTCAAGCCCGAACCGTTCACCGTCGTCGCCCCGGGCGTCGGTGATGCCGTCGGTGTAGGCGAGGATGCGGTCGCCCGGGTGTAGCGCCTCCTCGTGCGCCCGTGGTCGCCGCGTCGACAGGTTACCCAGCCCGAGCGGCAGCGCGGTCGGCCCGGGCAGCGCCCGGACGGCCTTGCCGTCCCTCAGCAGCATGGCGGCGGGGTGGCCGGCGTTGATGATCCGCAGCAGGCCGGTCCGCCGGTCGAGTTCGGCGAGCAGCGCGGTCGCGAACATGCCCGGGTGTTCGGAGCGGACCCACCTGTCGATGCTGATCGCCGTGTCGATCAGGTCGAGACCGGTGCGCCGGGCGTTGCGGTACGCGCTGACCACGAGCGAGGCCATCGCGCTCGCCTTGATCCCGTGCCCGCAGGTGTCGAAGAGCCCGACGCTGAGCATGTCGCCGTTGAGCGCGTAGTCGAAGATGTCCCCGCCGACGTCGTAACACGGTTCGAGAATGGCGGTGACCACCAGGTCGTCCGTCGCGAAGGTCAGCGGCGGCAGCAGCCCCCACACGATCTCGGCGGCGACCTGCATCGGCAGGCGGCGGCGGATCCGTTCCACGACGTCGCCGTAGAGCCGGCGGTTCACCAGGACCTGGGCGACGGCGACCGCCACCTCCCAGGCCGGCCGGTCCAGCGCGGGGTCGCCGGCGCGCGACGACACGATCTCCAGCGCGCCCAGCCGTTCGCAGCCGAGCAGCAGGGGCACCCAGAGCCGGTCCGGGTGGTCGGGAGCGCGCTGCACCTGGAGGCCGGTGAACGCCCGACCGGCGAGCGTCGTCTCGATCGTGAGCTCGTCCCGAGGCGCGCCCGCGCCGACCAGGGGTACGAGCGAGGACTGTGTGTAGTCGGCCAGGTAGATCACCATGTCGGTGGCCCCGATGGCGGGCGCGACCCGGTTCACCAGGAGCGACAGGTCGTCCGGACCACCCCGGGCGGCGTTGAGGTGCAGCCAACGCGCCGCGTCGCCACCGTCGACCATCCGCGCCTCCCCGTGTCTCCACCACCGTAGGAGGCCGAGGGCGAACTGCCAACGGCGCGGCTCAGGTCGGGCGTTCCAGGACGAAGGTCTCCAGTTCGGCGCCGCCGTACCAGTCGGTGCGCACGCCGACGTGCGTCATGCCGAGGCGCCGGGCCACCGCCATCGACGGGTCGTTCCCGGCCATCACCACCGCGTACACCCTCGGGGTGCCGGTGGCGAACTCGCGTTCCAGCACCGCGCGGGCCGCCTCGGTGGCGTAGCCGCGGCCCTGGGCGTCGGGGTGCAGGTGCCAGCCGACCTCGATGTCGTCGGTCAGGGTGACGCCGTCGCGTCCCGGTAGCGGCTTGAGCAGGATGCTCCCGGCCACCGGTCCGCCGTCGCGCGGTTCGATCGCCCACAGGCCCCAGCGGCCGGCGTACGGCGCCCAGCGCTCCCGCCACATCCGGACCCGTTCACGCGCCTCGGACGGGTCGGTCATCCGCCCCTTGCCGCCGCCCAGCCAGCGCATCACCTCGTCCCGGGAGTAGATGTCGTAGACCCGGGCCAGGTCGTCGGGCGACTCGGTCCAGTCCCGCAGCACCAGCCGGTCGGTCGTGGCGATCGTCATGCCGCCGGATCGTAATGCGTGGCGCCGGGTCGTACGGGGAACGAGAGGGCGATGGGCGACGGGTGGGAGCGGACGAAGCGGATCACGGCTGCGGCGTTCCGGCCGGTACGCGGCCGGGACCTGTCGCTGCACGCAGCCGCGATCACCTTCTACGGCGCGATCGCCGTGGTGCCGGTGGCGCTGCTGGCGATCTGGCTGACCGGGCTGCTCGCCGGGGCGGACCGGGTGCGGCGGCTTACCGGGTACGCCATCGACACGCTGCCCACCGATATCGGCGCGCACCGCGCGGCGGCCGCGCTGGTCGAGGCCGGGCTGGGGCTGACCCCGCTGCTGGCGCTGGCCTCGCTCCTGCCTGCCTCCCTCTACGGCGAGGGACTGCGCCGCGCCTTCGTCTCGGTGGCCGAGCCGCGCGCCGAGTCCGGCGCGCTGGTCGGCTGGCGGGGCCGCCTGCTGCTGCTCCCGCTGCTGGCGCCGGCCCCGGTGCTGCTGCTGTCGATCCTGCTGGGGCTGCCGATGACCACCCGGCTGGTGCGCCAGGGCGGCTGGATCGGCGCGCTCGGCGTGGTCCTGTCGTTCCTCGCGGTGTGGCTGGTGCTCACGCCGGTGCTGATCTGGGTGTTCCGGGTGGTCGGCCCGGCCTCCCCGGACTGGCTCGCCACCATCGTCCTGGGCTCGTTCACGGCGGCCAACCTGTCCGGCTTCGTGCACGGCTTCGTGCTGTTCTGCTCGCTGCCGCTGGACCTGGGCGTGCCGTTCGGCGGATTCGACGAGATCGGTGGCGGCGTGGCGGTGCTGCTCTGGCTGTACCTGTTCCACGTGATCGTGCTGTCCGGCTACTCGGCCACGCTGGCGGCGAGCCGGTGGCGGGCCACCCGGGAGGCGGCCCGCGCCTGACGTCTGCGGGTCAGCGCCGGAACGGGCCGCGCACCTCGTACGTGATGCCGCCGGTGCCGGCCCGGGCGCCGCTGGTACCGCGCTGCGAGGAGAAGTAGAGCCGACTGCCGTCCGGGGAGAACGCCGGGCCGGTGATCTCCGACTCGGACTGCCCGAGCAGCCGCACGAACGGCGCCACCACACCGGCCGGCGTGATCACGTTGATCTCCATGTCGCCGCCGTCCTCGGCCACGTAGAGGTCACCGCCGGCGGTGCCGGTGATGTTGTCGACGCCGGTCAGCGGCGCGGCCCCGGCCGGCACCAGCGAGTCGTCGTACGCGAGATCGAGCCGCTGGTTCACCGCGTCGTACGCCCACACCCGGTTGTCGCCCTTGGTGGTGAACCAGCAGGTGTCGTCGGCGTACCAGCAGCCCTCGCCGCCGTCGAACGTCTGCGCCGCGGCCACCTGGTAGCGGGTGGGCACCGGGAACCCGTCGCGGTCCGGCAGGTCCCGCCAGGTCACCGGCCCGGTCACCTGGCCGTCCGGGGCGCAGAGCACCTGCACGCGGCCGGTGCGCAGGTCGCCCCAGGTGTCCGGGACGAACCGGTAGAAGCAGCCGTCCCCCTCGTCCTCGGTCAGGTAGACCACCCGCCGCACCGGGTCACAGGCCGCCGCCTCGTGCTTGAAGCGGCCCATCCGGGTCCGCTCCTCGCCGGACCGGCCGCCCGCCGGCCAGGTCTCGAAGACCCGGCCCAGCGGCACCTCCTCGCAGGACAGCCACGTCCCCCACGGGGTCGGCCCGCCCGCGCAGTTGACGTTCGTGCCGCCGAGGATCCGGTACGCGGCGGCGATCGCGCCGTCGGCGGCGAACCGCACCGCCGAGGCGCCGCCGACGAGCGGTACCTCCGAGTTGGAGACGTAGATCCAGCCGTCGCCGGCCGGGAAGCAGGCGCCGCCGTCCGGCGCCGGGTGCCAGGTGTACGAGGTGCCCGCGACCCGCTGACCGGAACGTGCGATCACCCGGCTGGTGAAGCCGGCCGGCACCTGGAGGCCGTTGGCGTCGGCGGCCAGCAGGTCCCCGTACGGGCCGGGGCCGGGCTGGGCGGGCTGGGCCGGGGCGGCCGCGGCGGCCCAGAGACCACCGGCGAGAGCGGCGGCGCCACCGGCGGCCGTGGCGCGCAGGACGGTACGACGGTCCATCGGGGATTACCTCCCGGAGGCGGTGGGTGTCCCGTCGACGGTAGGACGGAAATGCATCGACAACTGCCACTATAGGGTGAACGCCCGGTGACGGCCGTCCGGCGTCAGAGGCCCTCGACGTACCGCTTGGCGTCGGCGAGCGACATGTGCGTGTGCTCCCGCACCACCTTGATCGCCTGGATCTTCTTGCCCCGGTACAGCAGTCGCGCGGCCTCGGCCCGCACCGCCTCGTCGACGCCCTTTCCCGGTGCCGGCGGGCCGGGCGACCAGGTTCCGCCGGCTGCCAGCGCGTCCACCGCCCGCTTCGCGTCCAGCAGCGACAGCCCGGTCTGCTCGCGCAGCACCTTGACCGCCTCGACCGTACGCCCCGCGCGGGCCAGCCGAAGCACCTCGGCCTGCCCGTCGCCGGCCGGGCGATCCGGGGCGACCAGGTCCCGGGGACGGTCGCGCCGCAGCACGAGCAGAAGCAGGAATACCACCACGACGAGCGCCACCGCGAGCGCGATCTGGACAGCCGGGGACATGCCGGGAACGGTAGCGCCCCAGCGCGAACCCTCCCGCCCGGGACCCGCCGCCGCTACGCTCCGTTCCCATGAGCGACGCGAGTGAGCTGCCGTCCCGCGCCGACGTCGTGGTGGTCGGCGCCGGGCACAACGGCCTGGTCTCGGCGATCCTGCTGGCCCGCGCCGGCCTGGACGTCCTCGTGCTCGAGGCATCAGGGGTGATCGGCGGGGCGACCCGCACCGAGAACCCGTTCCCGAAGGTGCCGGGGCTGCGTCACTCCACCGGGTCGTACCTGCTCGGGCTGATGCCGCCGGAGCTGCTGGCCACGCTCGACGTGACGATCCCGGTGCTGCGCCGCGACCCGCACTACTTCCTGCCCACGCCGGGCGGGCTCGGCTCGCCGTACCTGCTGGCCGGCAGCGACGTCGCGGCCGGCCGGCGGCAGCTCGCGGAGATGTTCTCCCCCGCCGACGTGGCCGCCGACGACGCGCTGCACGCCGAGCTGGCCCAGCTGCGGGAGGACCTCGCCCCGGCGTGGCTGGCCGAGCCGCTGCCGGTCGAGGAGACCGCCGAACGCTACGTCCGGCCCGCGCTCCGGCAGGTCTTCGTCGACCTGGTCCGCGGCTCGGTCGCCGACCACCTGGCCCGCTTCGACTTCCGCTCCGAGCTGCTGGTCAGCATGTACGCGGTCACCGACGGCCTGTCCGGGCTCAACGCCGGCCCGGACGACCCGGGCACCGGCCACAACTTCCTGGTGCACAACATGTGCCGGCTGCCGGGCGCGGACGGCACCTGGATGATCACCCGGGGCGGCATGGGCACCGTGTCGCGCACGTTCGCCGAGGCCGCCGAGCGCGCCGGGGCGCGGATCGTGGCCGACGCGCCGGTCACCGCGATCCGGCTGGCCGGGGGCGTCGCCGCCGGGGTGACGCTCGCCGACGGCCGGGAGGTGGACGCCTCCGTGGTGCTCGGCGCCTGTGACCCGTACCGGCTGATGGAGCTGCTGCCCGACGGCGCGCTTCCGGCGGAGCTGGGCGCGCGGATGGCGGCGGTCCGCCGCCCCGGCACCACGCTCAAGCTCAACCTGGCGCTGACCGGGCTGCCGCGCTTCTCCTGCCTGCCCGACGACGCGCCGAGCCCGTTCGGCTCGACCATCCACCTGCTTCCCGGCTCGGCCTCGCTCGTCGGCGACGGCGGCGAGTCGCCGATGGCCGCGCTGCGCGGCATGTGGGCGGACGTGCGGGCCGGGCGGCTGCCGGACGAGCCGACCATCGAGTGGTACCTGCACACGACTGTCGACCCGTCGCTGTCCGACGACGCGGGGCACCACTCGTCGGCGCTGTTCGTGCAGTCGGTCCCCTACGAACTGGCCGGCACCACCTGGGACGCGGCTCTGCCCGGCTACGTGGAGCGGCTGATCGCGATCTGCGAGCGGTACGCCCCGGGCGCCGGTGACCTGGTCGCGGACGCGGTGCCGCTGCCGCCGCCCGGCATCGAGGCGCACTTCGGCATCACCGGCGGGCACATCCACCACGTCGACAACACGGTGTCGTTCACCGACCGGATGCCGTACGCGACGGGCGTGGACGGCGTGTACGCGGGCAGCGCCGGCTGCCACCCGGCGGGCAGCGTGATCGGCGCGGCCGGGCACAACGCGGCCCGGCGCATCCTCGCCGACCTGGGCTGAGTCCTCACGGGGTGTCGGGCGCCTCCTGGCCGGCGGGTGGGAGGTCGCCCGGCCCGCGGACCAGGTAGACGCCGACCAGCAGCAGGTACGCCAGCAGGCTCAGCACGGGGTCGACGAACACGATCGCGAACGCGACCAGGTAGAGCAGCGGACCGAGGCGGAACCGACGGGCCACCGCCCGCGCCAGCCTCGGGTCGAGGCCCGGCTGCAGCAGCCCGCGGCGGCGCGCCCACCACCAGCTCAGGTTGAAGAACAGCGCCTCACCGAGCACCACGCCCGCGTACAGCGCGGCGGTCAGCCGCTGGTCGTCGACGGTGCCGCGCAGGTTGTCCGCGAGCAGGTCGGCGGTGAACGGGATCGCCGCCACGAACATCAGCAGCAGCAGGTTCAGCACCAGCAGCATCTGATCGACCCGGCGGACGTAACGCCACATGTTGTGGTGGGTCAGCCAGACCTGGCCGACGATGGCGAAGGTGATCACGTACGCCAGGTAGGCGCGCCACTCGTGCACCAGCGCGGCCGGCAGCCCGTCGTCCTGCGGCGTGTCCGGGTCGAACGACAGCAGTTCGACGGCCATCAGGGTGAGCACGATGGCGATCACCGCGTCGCTGAACGCCTCCACCCGGGAGGCGTCGCGTGCCATCTCGTTGCCGCGCCCGAACCGGTACGCCGGTTCCCTGTCCGCACCCGTCACGCTGCCCCCTCACGACCGATGGTCGCGTGCCGGGGGCAGCGGACGGGGCGGAAACCGTCAGATGGCCGCTTCCCCGGCCGGCGCCGGGGTCTCCGCGTCGGCGCGGTGCGCGCGGATCTTGTGCCCGACGCTGGTCAGGCAGCGCCCGCTGGCCAGGTCGAACTTCCAGCCGTGCAGCTGGCAGGTGAGCTGGTCGCCGTCGACGATGCCGAACCGGCTCAGGTCCGCCTTCAGGTGCGGGCAGCGCCGCTGCACCACCCAGCCGTCGAGCGTGATGTCCTCGGCGTCGACCGCCCGCTCGTGCTCGTCGTACCAGCCCTCGGCGTACTGGAGGCGCTCCTCGGACAGGCACTTGAAGAAGGCGTAGACGAACTCGTTGTACTGGCCGATGCGGGCCGCGGAGAAACGGCAGGACAGGAAGAGCGAGTTGACCCAGTCCACCTCGCCGATGTGCAGCAGGTGCTCGATCAGCGCCCGCTCGGTACGGAACCGGTAGCGGACCTTCTCGTCCGCGTACGGCCGGACCTCCTTGCCCGGGAAGTCCACCACGATGGATTCGACCTCGGCACCGTCGTAGCCGACCAGGTCGAAGCGGACCGGGCCGCCGACGCCCTTGGCCAGGTAGATCGACTCGTCCAGCAGCGGCTCGATCCGGCGCTTCATCTCGCCCAGCACGTCGACCTCGGGGTGCCGCCAGGACGCCTTCTCGGCCTCGATGACCGGGCGCTTGCGCTCCCGCATCTCCTCCAGGTGGGCGACCTTGTTCGCGAAGAACTCCTCCACCGGCACCGGATGTGTGGTGGTCGCACCCTCGGTGGTGACCTCCGAGACGCTGCCCGGCAGCAGCACGATGCCGTTGGTGCCGCCGACCTTGGCGTACTCGGCCAGGAACACCGACTGGTCGGGGAAGATGTTGCCCTCGTCGCCGAAGATGTCGTTGAACTGCCACAGCTCGTCGTCGAGGAAGCACGGCGGGCCGGCGATCGGGAAGACGTGGTCGGCCTTCAGGTCGTCGATGTAGCGCCACGTGCGGTCGAACTGCCGGTCCCGCTTCTGCTTCCCGAACGCGGTCTTCGCCGCCTGCGGCAGCTCGTAGACCATCGGGTACCAGATCGCGCCGGAGAACTGGAGCATGTGCGCGTGCACGTGGCCCAGCTCGGCGAACACGCTCAGGTCGGTCGGCCGGGCGTCGTTCTGGTTGAGCAGCCGCACGCCGTCGTACTCGACCCAGAGCGAGGAGTCGCCGATCGGGCCGTCGGTCGGGCTGGTCAGGGCCTGAATCATGATCTTCAGGCCGCCCGGCAGCTCCACCACCTGCTCGTTCGGGGCCTTGAGGAACTTGGTGAAGCCCAGCTCCCGGAACTCGTCCTCCATCTCCGAGGTGGGGAACTCGGGCAGGAGGACGGTGGCGTCCTTGGACACGAAGTCACGCAGGTGCTTCGCGTCGAAGTGGTCCCGGTGCAGGTGCGACACGTACAGGTAGTCGACCTGGCCGAGGGTCGCCCAGTCGAGGAGGGAGTTGTCCGGGAAGGGGAACCACGAGGCGAAGTAGGCGGGGTTGACCCACGGGTCGCACAGGATGCTGCCCGCGGCCGTGTCGATCCGCATGCTGGCATGCCCCGTACCGGTCACTCGCACCGCAGTCCTCCTCAAAAAGGCATCAAGGTGTACGTCAAGACGCTACCGGAGGCAGTGTGCTCGCCGTCCCGCGACGCCGGTAGTGGCCATCCGCCCCCACCGGGACGGGACCAACGCCCCGGGTCGGCCGGGCCCTCCACGGTCGCCCGCCCGGGTCATCCCCGGCACAGGAGGTCGGACCCTGCGCCGGGCCCGGTTGGGCGCGTGCCAGACTGATCGGAGATCCGATCGCGAGGGAAGGACCGACAGTGGCAGGAGACGAGCCGGTAACCGCGCCAGATCAGCACAAGCCCGGACACCGCAAGTCCGGACGGATCGGTGCGGTGCTGTCGGCGTTGGCCTTGGTTCTGATGGCGTTCTGCGGGATCGAGGAGGGCCGGGTGGAGCACATCTGGCTGTTCGGGATCGCCGGACTGCTGATCGCCATCGTCATCGGCGACGCCGTGCTGCGCCGCAACGGCCTGCGGTCCTGACGCGCGGCGCCCACGGTATTGCGCGAAGGGCCCGCCCCCGGACAGGGGGCGGGCCCTTCGTCGTCTCGCGGCGGGGGTCAGCGGCCGAGCAGGATGTCCTGCACGTCCTTGAGCGCGGCGTCGACCTCGGCCTCGAAGTAGCCACCGGGCACCAGCCCGAAGCGCAGCGTGTCGAGTTCCTTCGGGTTCACCGGCATCGGGTTGCGTCCCTGCATGCCGCCGAGCAGCGTCTCGAAGAACCGGTCGACCTGGTCCGGGTCGTACCCGCTGCCGAACCGGCGGACCTGGAAGCTGCGCCGGATCTGGTCGACCCGGTGCAGGTCGCTGCCGGGCGGGCCGGCCATCGGCGGTCCCACCATCGGCGGACCGGCGACCGGCGGACCCACGAGCGGCGGGCCGGTCATCGAGGGACCCGGGCCGTAGCCCTGGTCCGGCGGACCGTAACCCGGATCGGGCGGGCCGTAGCCGGGCTCCGGCGCGCCGTAGCCCGGCTGCGGCAGCGCAGGCGGGCCGCCGGGGCCACGACCACGCAGCTCGCGCTCGGGCATGCGAATCTCGGCGGTCATGTCGGCGCGGGCACGCCGGCCGGCCTCGAACCCGTCGAACCGCTCCTCCTGGCCGTACCCACCGGGGCCGCTGTCCGGCGGACCGTACCCACCCGGGCCGCTGTCCGGCGGGCCGTAGCCGCCGGGGCCGCTGTCCGGGCCGTAGCCGCCCGGGCCGGGCGGCAGGCCGCGCGGCGGCGGGCCGCCGTGTCCCATCGGCGCACCCGGGCCCATCGGGCCGGGGCCACCCGGGCCGCGGGGGCCGTCGTAGCCACCGCGCGGGCCGTCGTAGCCACCGGCGAACGCGCCGGTCGACTCGTCGTAGCGGTTGCCGTAGCGGTCGGCGGGCGGGCCGGGCTGAGCGGGCATCTGCCGGGGCGGCATCGGCGGCTGCGGCACCGGCGACATGCCCCGGTCGTCGCGCATCGGCGGGCCGAGCCGGTCGGCCATCCGGGGATCGCCACCGCGTCCGGCCGGTGCGCCACCGCGCTCCTCCAGCTCGGCGAGCTGCCGCTCGACCCGGTCGAGGTGCAGGTCGACCTGCCACTCGTCGTAGCCGTTGAACCGGACCCGGAAGACGACGTCGTGGACCTCCTGGGAGGCCACGGGCGCGCCGATCGGCTGGCCGTCGAGTGTCGCCTCGACCCGGTCCAGGAAGGCATCGACCTCGTCGACCTTGTAGCCCCGGCGGAGCGCCTTACGCCGGAAACGCTGACCCTGACTCGCCACTATGTCTCCTGGTCTCGTACCGCTACGCCGTTGCCGCGCGTGAGTCGCCGTCCGTGTCCCCGGCGGCGGCGAGCTGCCCACAGGCCCCGTCGATCTCGCGTCCCCGGGTGTCGCGCACCGTGGTCGACACCCCGGCGTCGCGCAACCGCCGGACGAACTCCCGCTCGACCGGTTTCGGGCTGGCGTCCCAGCGGCTGCCCGGAGTCGGGTTGAGCGGGATCAGGTTCACGTGGGCCAGCTTGCCGGCCAGTAGCCGCCCGAGCAGATCGGCTCTCCACGGCTGATCGTTCACGTCCTTGATCATCGCGTATTCGATGGACACGCGACGCCCCGTCGTGGCCGCGTAGTCCCACGCCGCGTCCAGCACCTCGGACACCTTCCAGCGCTGGTTGACCGGGACGAGTTCGTCGCGCAGCTCATCATCGGGGGCATGCAGCGACAGCGCAAGGGTCACCGAGAGGTCTTCGCTGGCCAGTCGGCGGATCGCCGGCACCAGGCCGACCGTCGAGACGGTGATGTGCCGCTGCGACAGGCCCAGCCCTTCCGGCGCCGGGGCGACCAGCCGGCGGATCGCCGCCACCACCCGCGAGTAGTTGGCGAGCGGCTCGCCCATGCCCATGAACACCACGTGTGACAGCCGCGGCGGCGACCCGGCCACCACGCCGGAGGCGGCCACCCCGGCCAGGTAGACCGCCTGGTCGACGATCTCGGCGGTGGACAGGTTGCGGGTCAGCCCGGCCTGGCCGGTGGCGCAGAACGGGCAGGCCATGCCGCAGCCGGCCTGGCTGGAGATGCAGACGGTCACCCGGTCCGGGTAGCCCATCAGCACGCTCTCCACCAGCGAGCCGTCGTGCAGCCGCCAGAGCGCCTTGCGGGTCGCGCCGTCGTCGCAGGCCAGCTCGCGCACCGGGGTCAGCAGGGTGGGCAGCAGCTCGCCGGCCAGCCGCTCCCGGGTCGCCGCCGGCAGGTCGGTCATCCGCTCCGGGTCGCGCACCAGGCGGCCGAAGTAGTGGTTGGAGACCTGCTTGGCACGGAACGCGGGCTCACCCAGCTCGGCGACGAGCGCCTGCCGGCCCGGCAGGTCCAGGTCGGCGAGGTGGCGGGGAGGCATCGCGGGCCGGCGGCCGCGGGCGTCGGGGTCTACGGAGATCAGCGGGAGACTCGTCATGGCGCGTCCAGTCTGACACGCTCCCGCCCGGACGCACCCGTCCGTACGTGTCGAATCGCCCCCGGCCACCCGGCCCGCAGCGGGTCGCCGCCGTGACGCATGCCTCAGCTCACCACCGGGACGAAGACGGCGAGCAGCAGGTACGCCACCGGCACGGCGAACAGGATCGAGTCGAGCCGGTCCATCAGGCCGCCGTGCCCGGGCAGCAGGTTGCTCATGTCCTTGACGCCGAGATCCCGCTTGATCATCGACTCGGCGAGGTCACCGAGCACCGCCGAGACCGAGATCGCCATCCCGAACAGCGCACCCCACCAGGGAGCCACGTCGAACAAGACCCACAGCAGCGCCGCGCTGCCCGCCGCCGCGGCGGTCACCGAGCCGGCGAAGCCCTCCCAGGACTTCTTCGGGCTGATCGTGGGCGCCATCGGGTGCTTGCCGAAACGCACACCCGCGGCGTACCCGCCGGTGTCGGAGAGCACCACAGCCACCAGCGTCACCAGCACCCGCAGGGCCCCGTCGCCGGGCGCCGCGGCGAGCATGGCCGCGAACCCGGCGAGGAACGGCACGTACACCGCGATCAGGGTGGCCGCCGTCAGGTCGCGCTGGTAGTTGCCGG
Source organism: Micromonospora sp. AMSO1212t (assembly GCF_008868145.1). Taxonomy (NCBI): domain Bacteria; kingdom Bacillati; phylum Actinomycetota; class Actinomycetes; order Micromonosporales; family Micromonosporaceae; genus Micromonospora; species Micromonospora sp. AMSO1212t. Next base: position 697 of record NZ_WBKS01000154.1, on the reverse strand, counting down.
GCCCGTCGCCCAGCCGCCAGATCATCGTGCCCAGCACCGTCACCAGCAGCCCGAGGCAGAGCGCGTCGGGGCCCGCGTACCAGGCCAGGCCCACGGTGATCACGCCACCGGCGACGAGCGGCGCCAGCGGCGGGTGGGCGCCGCTGCGGCGTACCGCGCGGGCCATCTCCCAGATGCCGATCCCCACCGCGGCCGCCAGCACGGCGAGGAACGCCGGCATGAAGAAGAACAGCGGCACCACGACCGCCGCGCCGAGGGCCACGCCGACGCCGATCGCGGCCGGCAGGTTGCGCCCCGCCCGGGACGCCTTCGGCACGGTGGTCGGCGGACGCTCCGCGCTCGCCCGACGGCGTCCCGGCCCGCGGCGGCCGGCCGGCGGCTCCGAGGCGGGTTCGTCGCGTACCGCCGGGATCTGCTCGGTGGGCTCGTCGCGCACCGGCGCGATCTGCGCGGTCGGGTACTCGTCGTCGCGGGCCGGCTCGCCCCACGGGCCGTCGTGCTCCGGCCCGCCGGGCCGGCCGCGGTCGCCGGCCGGCGGTCCGTCGTACCGGCCCGGGCCGTCGTGGTGCCGCGAGGTCGTCGGATACGGCCCGGCGTGCGTGTCGGGAGCGGTATACGTCTCCGGACCGGCGTACGCGTCCGCGCCTGCCCCGGGGCGGGCGTAGGTGTCCGGCTCGGCGGGGTGGGTGTGGGCGGC
>NZ_WBKS01000153.1:0-12805 GCF_008868145.1 Micromonospora sp. AMSO1212t | reverse complement strand
CAGTGACGTGCAGGAACGGGGTCACCCGGACCAAGCCGACGGATCCGCTCCAGGACAGCAACGTCGGTCAGGCGGTGAGTCAGACCAGGCCGGGTGACCCCACCCCTACATCCTCACTGTCAGGCGGCGAGCGACTGCTCGGCGCGTACCGCTGTGGCCTCGGCCCGGGCGATCGGGCCGCCGGGCAGCGCGGCGACCGCGGCCCCGACGGCGACCGCCGCCCCGGCGAAGACGAACGCCCAGGGGACGCCGCCGGCGTGGTCGATGATCAGGCCCGCGATCGAGCCGCCGGCGGCGCTCGCCGCGACCGACATGGTCACCACCCAGGTGTACGCCTCGTTCAGCATGCCGGCCGGGGTGATCCGCCCGACGAGCGTGTTCTCCAGGGTGAGCGCGGGGGCGATGGCCGCGCCGCCGAGCACCAGCGCGACGCCCAGCGCCATCGGGTCAGGGATGAACGCGAAGACGATCAGGCTTGCCGCGACTGTGCCGAGCAGCCAGGCGAACTGGCGGGTCATGTTGGCGGCGGGCTTGCGTACGCCGAACCAGAAACCGCCGATGGCGCTGCCGATGCCCCAGACGGCGAGCAGCACGCCCGCGAGGCTCTGCGGGTCGTCGGCGCCGGAGTCCCCGGCGAAGGCCGGGACGATGACGCCGGAGGCGCCGAACGCGATGCCGAGGCTCGCCACGCAGAGCAGCAGCGCGGGGAAGCCGCCGAGCCGCAGCGGGCCGAGCCCTCGGGCGTGGTGCTCGCGCGCGTGCGGGCGCCAGCCGCGCATGACCCGGCCGAGCGCGACGGTGGCGGTGCCGACCAGGGTGACCACCGCGGCACCGACGAGCGCGGCGGAGGCATCGGCGAACAGCACGAAGCCCGCCACCAGCAGCGGGCCGATCACGAACACGACCTCGAACAGCGTGGTCTCGGCGGCGAGCGCGGTGTTGCGCAGGTGTGCCCGGCCGGTGGCGGGGGCGGTGAGGTCGTTCCAGGCTCCCCGGATCGCGGCTGTGAGCGGCGGGTACGTGGCGCCGGCGACGCCCGCGGCCAGGTAGATCAGGCCGAGGTTGCCGCTGTCGGAGCGGGTGGCGACGAGCAGCCCGATCAGGGCGAGCGGGTGGGCGAGCGCGGTGAGCAGCAGGACGGGGGCGGGACCGGCCCGGTCGGCGATCCGGCCGGCGACCGGGCTGAGCGCGGCGCCGGAGAGCGCGTAGATGCCGCCCGCGACGGCGGCCAGGGAGTACCGGCCGGTGACCTGCTCGACGACGAGCAGCAGCGCCAGCGGGGTCATGCCGATCCCGAGCCTGCCGATGATGCCGAGGATCAGCAGCATCGGCGCGCCGGGGATCCGCCAGACGCCCTGGTACTGGCGCAGTGCGGCCACGGTGTGCACCTCCGGGAAGTAACGAGTGAGTCAGCCTCCGACCCTAACGCTCCTGGTGACCGGCCCGGTGGTCGAGTCGGTCACATCGGGCGGCCGGCGCGGGGCTGCCTTACCCGCCGGGAACGAGTAGGTTCGGTGATCGAACGGAGTCCATGCCTACGGCGGGTCGGCCGCCGCCGTGATCGGAGGTCGGATGAGCGGCATGGCTGTCGCGCCGCTGCGGGTCGAGATCTACTCCCTGTACGGCGACGCACGGCCCGCCGAGCCCGCGTCCGCCACCCTCCGGGGTTCGCTGCCGGTCCGCGCGGTCCAGCAGTGCCCACCGGTGGCTGCCGGTTCCGGTCTCGGGTGGTACGTCTACCCGCCCGCCGACGTGGCGCTGCGCTGGGACGGCCACGACACCGAGTGGAGTCTCCTCCACGAGAACGAGCCGGCCGGCTGGCGGTCGTTGGCCGGCGGGTACGACGGCACGCTGCCGCAGGCGCCGGCACAGCTCGCGGACCTGCCGGAGCGGTTCCGGGACGGCCTGGACATCTTCGACCGCTACGGCGGCACCATGCCCTTCATCGACGCCGACCCGCGCGCCCCGCACACGATCGAGATGGTCACCGGGGTGGTGGCCCGTACCTCCCCCGGCTGGTGCCTGCTGGGCCGCGGGGTGCCGAACTGGCCGGCGCAGCGCGGGCTCCAGCTCTACGAGGGCGTGGTGGAGACCGACTGGTACACGTCGTTCCTGCCGACCATCCTGCGCCTGACCGAGCCGGGCCACGTGGTCCGGCTCTACCGGAACATCCCCCTGATGTGCCTCCAGCCGGTGCACCGGTCGACGCTCGCGGCGACGCGGCAGGCCGAACTGGTCACCGGGCAGGGCATCGCGGAGTGGCCGGACGACCTGTGGGCGGACCTGGTGGCGCTGCGCCGCCGCCGGCAGGATCCGCAGATCCGCGGCAGCTACCGGCGGGAGCAGGTCCGCCGGCTACGTGAGCGGGCCGACTACGAGCCGGTCGGCGTCGAGGAGACGGACCCGTCGGATCGATGACCGACACCGCGACGCCCGCGCCCGGCTACCGGGCCCTGTTCCGGCATCCGGTCGCCGCCCGGTTGCTCGTCGCCCGGGGCGTCTCCGAGCTGGGTGACTTCGTCGGGCTGGCGGCCCTGCTGCTGCTCGCCTACGACCAGACCGATTCGGTCCTCGGCCCGGCCGCCGTGTACGCCGCCCGCACGGTGCCCGCCCTGCTGGTCGCGACAGTGTTCAGCGGCTGGCTGGACGTGCCGGCCCGGCGCACCATGCTGGTCGGGCTCTCGCTGGCCGGTGCGGTGCTCATCGCCGTACCGGCGGCGGCGCCCCGGCCGGTGCCGGCGATCGTGGCGGCCGGGCTGCTCGGCGCGGTCCGGGCCGCGTACGCGAGCGTGCACGTGGCGATCACGGCCGAGGCGGTGGAGGCGCCGCTGCGGCTGCCGCTGTTCGGGCTCTCCGCCTTCGCCAACCAGAGCGGCCAGGTCGTCGGCCTGCTCGCCGGGGCCGGCGTGACGGTGGCGCTCGGCCCCCGGGTGGCGCTCGTGATCGATCTGGTCTCGTTCCTGCTCGCGGCGGTGGTCCTCGCCGGCCTGCCGGTGCGCCGGCAGGAGCGCCGGGGTCCACGGCCGCCCGCCACCGCCGGCATCCGCATCATCGCCGCCAATCCGGTGCTGCGGGGCGTGGCGCTGCTGACCCTGGCCACAGTCCTGTCCGGCGGGCTGCCGGAGACGCTCGCCCCGGATCTGGCTGCCGGCGGGTGGCGGCCGGTCGTGCTGGCGGCGTCGTCGTTCGGTGGTGCGGTGTTCGTGCTGGTGGTGGGGCGGCGGGGCTGGCTGGCCCGGGTGACCGGCCAGGTGGTGGCGGCGAGCGCGCTCGGCGCCGCGCTGCTGCTGGCCGGTCTGCTGGTGGCGCTCGACGCCCCGGCGTGGGCGCTCGCCGTGGCGAACGCGCTCGTCGGAGCGGGCGGCGGGTGGCTGATCGGGGCCCAGGCCACGTTCGCGCGGCTGGCGCCCCGGGAGCGGATGGGGCAGGTGGAGGCGACGATCGTGGCCGGCAACATCGTGCTCTCCGGGGTCGGGATCTTCCTGCTCGGCGGGGTGGCGGTGCTGCTCGGCCCGGCGGTCGCCTACCTGGTGGCGGGGGTGGTGCTGCTCGCCGTGGTGCTGGCCGCCCGTCCGGACCGGCTGCCCGAGCCGGCCGTGCCCTGAAGGGCTGCAGACACGAACGCCGCCCGCGTCCGGGTGGACGCGGGCGGCGTTGTGTCACGCGGGTCAGCGCCGGAACTGCACCGGCCCGGAGTTGCGGGCCATCTGCTCCAGGCGGGCCACCCGCTGCTCCATCGGCGGGTGGGTGGCGAACATCGCGGCGATGCCGCCGCCCCGCTTGAACGGGTTGTCGATCATCAGGTGGGCGGTGCTGGCGAGCTGGCCCTGCGGCGCCAGCGGGCGCGCCTGCGTACCCATGTGGATCTTGCGGAGGGCGCTGGCCAGGGCCAGCGGGTCGCGGCTCAGTTCGGCGCCGGACTGGTCGGCCTGGTACTCCCGGCTCCGGCTGATCGCAAGCTGGATCACCGTGGCGGCGATCGGGCCGAGGATCAGCGTGAGCAGCAGCACGGCCGGGTTCGGGCCGTCCTCGTCGTCGGACGAGCCCAACGGGATGAACCAGGCCAGGTTGGCCAGCATGGTGATGATGCCGGCCAGGCCGGCCGCCACGCTGGAGATCAGGATGTCCCGGTTGTAGACGTGGGACAGCTCGTGGCCGATCACGCCACGCAGCTCCCGGTAGTCCAGGACCTCCACGATGCCCTGGGTGACGCAGACCGCCGCGTTCTCCGGGTTACGACCCGTGGCGAACGCGTTGGGCTGCGAGGTCGGGCTCACGTAGAGCCGGGGCATCGGCTTGCCCGCCAGCGTGGAGAGCTCCCGCACCATCTGGTACAGCTCGGGGAACTGTGCCTCGGTGACCGGTTGCGCCTTCATCGAGCGCAGTGCGAGCTTGTCGGAGAAGAAGTAGGTGACGCCGTTCATCAGCAACGAGATGACGACGGCGATGACGAGACCGCCGCTACCGCCGAACCAGTAGCCGATCGCGAGGATCAGCGAGGTCAACAGGCCGAGCAGCGCTGCGGTCTTGAGACGGTTGTGATGCACGATCTCTCCTTCGGTGCACGGACCCTTGCGGGAGGCCCGCTGACCGGTTCAACACACCGGTACCCGTCAACCATCCGGCTCATGGCTGAAAGTTGGCTGGATGTTGCTGTGCACACGCTGAAGCGGTCGCCCACCAGGGCACGAACCGGTCAGCGCGCGGCCACGTCCAGCACCAACTGCGGTGCGAAACCGATCACCACCGCCGCCACGGTGGCCACGCCGAGCGCCAGCGCCACGGTCCGCGCGGGGCGGACCACCGCCGCGCCCGCAGGCGTCGCGTAGAGCGAAGCGGTGACCCGCAGGTAGTAGGCGAGGCCGATCACCGCGTTCAGCGCCACCACCAGCGCCAGCCAGCCCGCGTGCCCGGCCAGCAGCGCGCGTACCACTGTCACCTTGGCGAACAGCCCGGCCAGGCCCGGCGGCAGCCCGGCCAGCCCGATCAGCGCCAGCGCGAACGCGCCGCCCACCCACGGGTGCCGCCGCGCCGCGCCGCGCAGGTCGGCGAGCGTGCCGCCGTCGCCGTCCGCCGGGCGCAACGCCACCACCGCGGCGAACGCGGCCAGCTCCAGCAGCACGAAGAAGATCGCGTACGCGACGGCTGCCGCGTACGCGGCCGCCCGCGCGTCGCCGGTGCGGCCCGCGGTCAGCGCCAGCGCGCCCAGCGGCGCCAGGATGTACCCCGCCTGGGCCACCGACGACCAGGCCAGCAACCGCACGGTACGCCGCTGACGCAGCGCCACCAGGTTGCCGACGGTCATGGTCAGCACCGCCAGCGCCGCCAGCACCGGGCCGGTCAGGTCACCGGGCAGCGCCCGCTGCACCACCGCCAGCAGCGCCACCACGCCACCGAGCTTCGAGGCGGTCGACAGGTACGCGGCCACCGGCAGCGGCGCGCCGTCGTACGTCGCCGGAGCCCAGGCGTGGAACGGCACCGCGGCGACCTTGAACGCCAGCCCGGCCACCACGAGCGCCACCGCGACTGTGGTCAACGGCAGTCCGGTCAGGTCGTCGCGGGCGGCCAGGGTGGCGCCGAGCCGGTCCAGGTGCAGCGTGCCGGTGACCGCGTAGAGCAGCGCCGCGCCGAGCAGCGTCACAGTGGTCGCGACCACGCTCACCACGAAGAACGTCACCGCCGCCTCGGCGCCGGCGAGGCTGCCCCGGCGCAGCCCGACCAGCACGTACAGCGGCAGCGTCAGCGTCTCCAGCGCCACGATCAGCGTGATCAGGTCACCCGCGGCGCCGAGCACCACGCCGCCGGTCATCGCGCAGGCGAGCAGGAAGCAGTACTCGCCGACCGGGGTACGCCCGGCGCGCAGCAGCGGGCCGGACAGCGCCAGCACGCCGAGCGTGAGCAGCGCGATCACCGCCCCGACCAGGGCGGCCCGGCCGTTCCACACCCAGGAGCAGTCGTCACCGACACAGAACGTGCGCCGGGTGTCGTCCGCGCCGACCAGCGCCGCGCCCACGGCCGTGCCGGTCGCGCCGAGCGCCGCCACCGCCACCGTGACGGCGGGCCGCGCCACCAGCAGGTCGACCAGCAGCACCAGCACGGCCGTGCCGGCGGCCAGGTACGCGGGCAGCATCGCCAGGTTGTCGACAGGCTGCACCAGGCTCATGGGACGACCCCCAGCAGCGCCTCCACCGGACCGGAGGCGTAGGACAGCACGAGCGCCGGGGCCAGGCCGACCGCGAGCGCGAGCAGCACCAGCGGCACCCAGGCGGTCAGTTCCGCCCCGGCCAGCCCGGGTGCGAGCCCGGCCACCGCCGGGCTGGGCCGCCCGTGGGTGACCCGGCGCAGCAGCCGCAGGAAGTACGCGGCTGTGAGCGCCCCGCCCAGCGCGGCCAGCACTGCCAGCGTCAGCCAGAGCGGGCCGCCCCGCCGCACGGCTGCGACCACGGCGAACGCCTCACCCCAGAACCCGGCCAGGCCGGGCAGCCCCAGCGAGGCCACAGCCGCGAAGCCGAGCAGCCCGGCCAGCCGGGGCGCGGTCTCCCGCAGCCCGGACAGCTCGGCCAGAGAGCCGGTGTGCGCGCGGTCCTTGACCGCACCGGCCAGGAAGAACAGCAGGCCGGTGATGACGCCGTGGGCGATGTTGCCGATCAGCGCGGCCTGGAGCCCGGTGGCGGTGAGCGTGGCGACGCCGAGCAGCACGAAACCCATGTGCCCGACGCTGGAGTACGCGATGAGCCGCTTCAGGTCGTCCTGCGCCAGGCAGACCAGGCCGCCGATCAGGATCGCGGCGACGGCGAGCACGCCGAGCACCGGCGCGGCCCAGCGGGCGCCCTCCGGGGCCACCCCCACGGCGACCCGGATCAGCCCGTACGTGCCCATCTTGAGCAGCACCCCGGCGAGGATCACGCTGCCGACGGTCGGCGCCTGGGTGTGCGCGTCGGGCAGCCACGAGTGCAGCGGCCAGAGCGGGCTCTTCACCGCGAACGCCAGCGCGAGCAGCGTGAACGCGGCGAGCTGGGTGCCCCGGGACAGCCCGGCGCCGCCGGTGAGCGTGACCAGGTCGGCGGTGCCCGCGGCGGCCACCACCACGTAGACGCCGACGAGCAGCAGTACCGAACCGAACAGTGTGTAGAGCGCGAACTTACGGGCCGCGCGCCGCCGGTCCGCGCCGCCCCAGCCGGCGATCACCGCGTACATCGGCAGCAGGACGACCTCGAAGAACAGGAAGAACAGCACCAGGTCGAGCGCGAGGAACGTGCCGAGGATGCCCACCTCGACCACGAGCAGCAGCGCCACGAGCGCCCGCCCGCTGCCGCCGCCGGGCGGCACCCGCCACAGCGTGTACGCGCAGCACAGCAGCGTGAGCAGCGCGGTCAGCACCACCAGCGGCCAGGAGATGCCGTCCACGCCGAGGTGGAAGCGCAGGTCGAGCCCGGGCACCCACCGCAGGTCGAGCTGGTGCCACGGCTGCACCGCCGGGCGGGGCCCGTACCCGAACCAGCCGTGCTCGCCGCCGACCAGCGGCAGCGTCGCCAGCAGCGTCAGCCCGGCGGCGACGGTACCGACCACCCGGCCCGCCCGGTCGCCCGGCACGACGGCTGTGGCCAGCGCGCCGAGCGCCGGGACCGCGACCACGGCGACCAGCAGGACCTGCCCGAACGTCATGAGGTCACTCCGATCAGCGCGACCGCGAGGCCGATCAGCAGCGCACCGGCGAGCACACCGGCCGCCGCGCGCGGCAGCGCCGCCCGGTGCAGCGCGGCCAGGCCGCCGCCCACCTCGACCGCCGCCCGGCCGCTGCCCTCGACCAGGCCGTCCACGCCGAGTTCGTCGCCGGTACGCACGACCCGCGCCAGCGCGCCCGTCGGGCGTACGACCAGCGTGTGCTGGACGTCGTCGAGCCGGAACGCCCGGGCGAACACCGGCCGCAGCGGACCCAGGAAGCGGGCCGGGTCGGCGGCCGGGTCGCGGCGCCAGCCAGCCCAGGCGACGCCCGCGCCCGCGAGCAGCAGCAGGAGCGGCAGGATCAGGTTCGGCGCCAGGTGCACCAGCTCGACCGCCTCGCCGGTGTCGTCGCCCGGCACCCGCAGCCGGTCGGCGAACCACGGCGCGAACGCGGCCAGGCCGAGCAGCGCGGCCGGAACCGCGAGCAGCAGGACCGGCCAGCGCAGCAGGGCGGGCGGGTCGTGCGGGCGCAGCAGCGGCGTGCGGGTCGCGCCGAGGAAGGTGCGCAGCAGCAGGCGGGTCGCGTACCAGGCGGTCACCGCCACCCCGACCAGCCCGGCCAGCCAGACCAGCCAGCCCACCCAGGCCGCTGTCGGCCCGGCGCCGTCGAGCGCGGCCGCCTCGGCGGCGGCGAGCACGCCGTCCTTGCTCCAGAAACCGGAGAGCGGGGGTACGCCGGCCAGCGCGCCGAGGCCGACCACCATGCACCAGAAGGTCACCGGCATGGCGGTACGCAGGCCGCCCATGCGGGACATCAGCGTGGTGCCGACGGCGTGGATCACCGCACCGGCGGCGAGGAACAGCAGCGCCTTGAACGCGGCGTGGGTGAGCAGGTGGAACAGCGCGGCGGCCGGTGCGCCGACCGCCAGCGCGCCGGTCATGTAGCCGATCTGGGACACGGTCGACCAGGCGAGCACCCGCTTGATGTCGTCCTGCGCGGTGGCGGCGAACGCGCCGAGCAGCATGGTGATCGCGGCCATCACGCCGAGTACGGCGAGCGCGGCCGGGGCGCGTTCGAACAGCGGGAACAGCCGGGCCACCGCGTACACCCCGGCGGCGACCATGGTGGCGGCGTGGATCAGCGCGGACACCGGCGTGGGGCCGGCCATCGCGTCCGGCAGCCAGGTGTGCAGCGGGAACTGGGCGCTCTTGCCCGCCACCCCGGCGAGCAGCAGCAGGCAGGCGGCGGTGAGCGTGCCCGTGCCGTAGTCGTGGGCCAGCACGTCGGCGATCCGGAAGCTGCCCGCGCCCACGCCCAGCAGGGCGATGCCGAGCAGGAAACCGACGTCACCCACGCGGGTGACCAGGAACGCCTTCACCGCCGCGCCGGGCGCCTCGGGCAGCCGCCGGTCGTGGGCGATGAGCAGGTACGAGCAGATGCCCATCACCTCCCAGCCGACCAGCAGCATGATCAGGTCGCCGGACACCACCACCGTGAGCATGGCGGCGGTGAAGAGGCTGAGCTGGGCCGCGTAGGGCGGGTACCGGTGGTCGACGTCCACGTCGTCGTGCGGGCCCCGGCGCAGGTAACCGATCGAGTAGACCTGCACGGCCAGCGCGACCGCCGTGACAGCGGTGGCGACGAGCACCGCCACGCCGTCCAGGCGCAGGCCCAGCGTGACCCGAAGCCCGCCCAGGTCGACCCAGGTGGTGGACGCCTCGACCGGGGCGTCGACGCGGAACAGCAGCGCCAGCGCGGCCAGCAGCGACACGGCCGCCCCGGCCACGCCCAGCGCGACAGCCGACCGCCGGGCCGCCGCCCGGTCCTGGCGCGGGGCGGGCGGCAGCAGCAGGCCGAGCAGCCCGGCGACGAGCGGCGCGGCCGGCAGCACCGCCGCGAGCCACAGCGTCGGCGTACTCACCGGACCGCTCCTTCCACATCCGGCCGCCCGGACGCCGGGCCCACCGCGACCGCCGGCACGGGCTCGCCCAGTGGTACGTCGTCGACCGTGACGCTCGCGCGCAGCCGGTAGAGCTGGAGCACGATGGCCAGCCCGACGCCGATCTCGGCGGCGGCGAGCACGATCACGAACAGCGCGAACACCTGACCGGAGTGCGGCAGCACGGCCTTGACGGTGGTGTCGGCGGTGACCAGCACCAGGTTCACCGCGTTCAGCATCAGCTCCACCGCCATCAGCACCAGGACGGCGTTGCGGCGGCGAAGCACGCCGTACACGCCGAGGCCGAACAGCAGCGCGGCGGTGACGTACGGGATGACCGGCCTCACGGGCGGCCGCCCTCGTCGGCTTGTGGCGCGGCGCTGACCGGGCGCTCGCCGCCGGTCCGGTCGCCGTCGGCCGGCGGGCCGGTGGCCGGGCTGGGCGCGGCCGGGCTGGGCGCGGCCGGCGTGGGCGCGGCCGGGCGGCCGATGTCGGGGCGGGAGAGCACGATCGCGCCGACCAGCGCGGCCAGCAGCAGCACCGACAGCACCTCGAACGGCAGCACCCAGGAACGGAAGATCTGCTCGCCGAGGCGCTCGGCGGTGCCCGCGTCGGGCAGGTCCACCCGGGACCAGCGGAACGCGTCGATCAGCAGCACCGCCAGGCCGAGGCCGCTGCCGGCGCCGACGAGCGCGGCGGCCCAGCCCGGCCGGTCCAGGTCGTCCGACGGGCCGATCGGCGCGCGGGTCAGCATCACCGCGAACAGCAGCAGCACCACCACCGCGCCGACGTAGATGAGCACCTGCACCCAGGCCACCAGCTCGGCGGTCAGCACCAGGTAGTCACCCGCGAGCGCGCCCAGGCACACCACCAGCCACAACCCGGCCCGGACCAGGTGACGGGTGGCGACCACCAGCGCGCCCGCGCCCACCGCCACCGCGCCGAGCGCGAGCAGCAGCACGTCCGCACCGATCATGAGGCAGCGCCTCCGCCCGGATCGGTGGCGGCGTCGGGGCGTACCCCGGAAGGAGCCGGACGGGCCGACGGACCCGCCGCCTTCCGGGCGGCGGTGGTCTCCTCCTTGGAGGGGTCGCCGAGCGGGTCGTGGGCCGGCGGCGGCGGCACGGTGGCCATCCACTCGCCCAGGTGGTCCTTGTCGTGCAGCAGGTTCTTGATGTCGTACTCGGCGTACTCGAACTCGGGCGACCAGTAGAGCGCGTCGAACGGGCAGACCTCGACGCAGATACCGCAGTACATGCAGAGCGAGAAGTCGATGTCGAACTTGTCGAGCACGTTGCGCTGGCGGGGGCGGGCGGCGCCGGGCACCGCCACCTCCTCCTTGTGCGAGTCGATGTAGATGCACCAGTCCGGGCACTCCCGCGCGCAGAGCATGCAGACCGTGCAGTTCTCCTCCAGCAGCGCGATCACGCCGCGGGAGCGGGGTGGCAGCTCCGGCTCGACGTCCGGGTACTGCTGCGTGGTCGAGCGGCGGGTCATCGTCTTCAACGTGACCGCCAGGCCCTTCACCAGGCCCCCGCCGGGCACTCCACCGTGCTCGCTCATGCCGCCCATCCTGCCCTGTGGCCCGGGCGCGCGCGACCACCACCCGGCGCTTTGGCCCGGGCGTGCGGCCGGATCACGCCTCGCCGGGTGTGAGCGGGGGCAGCATCTCCACGCCGAGCTGCTGGAGCACCTGGAACAGCTCGTTGACGCTCCACACGTCCACGATCCGGCCCTCGTCGTCGAAGCGCAGGAACGTCGCGCCCGAGTAGCTGACGACGCGGCCGGTCGGCGGCACCGGGCCGAACTGCCCGGCCTGGGTGCCTGCGGCCCGCCAGCGCACCGCCACCCGGGCGCCGGTCGCCACCACCTCGACGATCTTGTAGCGCAGGTCGGGGAACGACGCCCGCCGGTCCCGGTGCCAGGCCAGCACCGCCGCCGGGCCGGTGCCGCCGAGCCCCGGGCAGTCCGCCGCCACCAGCTCGTACGCGCTCTTCTCGCGCCCCGCGTTCCACACGTCGGCGACGAAACGCCGGGCTGCCGCCTCCACATCGGTCACGGCGGGCAGCCTATGCCCCTCTCCGGGGCAGTCGCCCCGCCGGTCTCCGGCGCAGTCGCCCCGCGTCTCCGGCGCACTCGCCCTGCCGGTCTCCGGCGCAGTCGCCCTGCCGAGAGCGGCCGGAGCGACCATGATGGGAGCGAAAAAGCGAACTCGGAGGTGGGTGTGGGCAGCGACGACGAGGTCCTGAACCGGACCGGCGGCAAGTACGTGGAGCCGGGTGGCGAGTTCACCCGGGACCAGCGCTACATCGCCACCCGGATCACCGCGGACGGGAGCAACGGCTGGCCGGTGGAGCCGGGCCGCTACCGGCTGGCAGTCAGCCGGGCCTGCCCGTGGGCCAACCGGCTGATCATCATCCGGCGGCTGCTCGGGCTGGAGGACACCATCTCGATGGCCGTGGCCGGGCCGACCCACGACAAGCGGAGCTGGACGTTCGACCTGGACCCGGACGGCAAGGACCCGGTGCTGGGCATCGAGCGGCTGGCCGACGCGTACTTCGCCCGCTTCCCCGGCTACGAGCGCGGCATCACCGTGCCGGCGCTCGTCGACGTGCCCACCGGCCAGGTGGTGACGAACGACTACGCCCAGATGAGCCTCGACCTGTCGACCGAGTGGACGGCGCACCACCGGCCGGGCGCGCCGGACCTCTACCCGGAACCGCTGCGCGGCGAGATCGACGAGGTGAACGCGGTCGTCTTCGCTGATGTCAACAACGGCGTCTACCGGTGCGGCTTCGCCGGCAGCCAGGAGGCGTACGACAAGGCGTACCACCGGCTGTTCGACCGGCTGGACTGGCTGAGCGAGCGGCTGGCCGGGCAGCGGTACCTCGTCGGCGACACGATTACCGAGGCGGACGTACGGCTGTTCACCACGCTCGTCCGCTTCGACCCGGTCTACCACGGGCACTTCAAGTGCAACCGGCAGAAGCTCAGCGAGATGCCGGTGCTGTGGGCGTACGCCCGGGACCTGTTCACCACGCCCGGGTTCGGCGACACCATCGACTTCGTCCACATCAAGCGGCACTACTACGAGGTCCACCGGGACATCAACCCGACGGGCATCGTGCCGCTCGGCCCCGACCTCAGCAACTGGCTGACTCCGCACGGCCGGGAGGAGCTGGGCGGCCGCCCCTTCGGCG
>NZ_WBKS01000152.1:0-12811 GCF_008868145.1 Micromonospora sp. AMSO1212t | reverse complement strand
CCCTCGTCGCCCGCCCTCGTCGATCTTGGAATTGTGGCGCCCAGAACGCCCCATCCGCGAAGTTCGGGCGGTGCCACAATTCCAAGATCGATGACTGGAGCTGGGCGGCCGGACGTTCGGTCGCTGTCACGATCGGGTGGCGGCCACCTCGGCGTCGCTGCGGAGGATGCAGAACTCGTTGCCCTCCGGATCGGCGAGCACCACCCAGCCGGTGCCGTCGGACCTGCGCCGGTCGGCCACCACTACCGCACCCAGCCCGGTCAGCCGGGCCAGTTCCTCGTCACGCGTCCCCTCGACCGGGCGCAGGTCGAGGTGGATACGGTTCTTGACCTGCTTCGCGTCCGGCACCTCGATGAACAGCAGCCGGTGCCGCCCGTCCGGCGAGTAGATCATGCACTCCTCGTGGCCCGGCTCGTTCGGGTCGTCCGGGTCCTCGCGGTAGTCGAGAACTGATGCCCACCAGCGGGACAGGGCGTAGGCGTCGGCACAGTCCACGGTGGTGTGGGACACGTAGGAGGTCATCACTGGATCATCGCAAGGTCTGGCGGGAGATGTTCCACCGCGCCGAGGGCGGGTACTCCTGATCGTGCGTATCGACATCGACATCGACGAACCGAGGGCCGCAGAGCTGTTCTGGGAGGGCATGCGGGAGGTGGCAGCCGGCGCAGCCCGGCATCAGGACGACGAGCTGTACCGGGCGATCGTCAAGATCGGCCGGGGTGCGCTGGCTCAGGGCGGCGAGCTGGTACCGCAGTGCGGTCTGTTCCTCCAGTGCCCGGTCTGCGAGGCGGTGGCGGGCCAGCGGTGCATCAACGTGCCGCGTCACCCGCTCCGCGAGAACCTCCTGCATCCGGAGCGCGCCGAACTGGCCGGGATGGCACTGCGGGGAGAAGCGCCGCTGCCCCCTCCGCTGCGGGATGAGTGAGCTGGTTCGTGATCGAACGGCGACGCGACTACTGCCGGCGGGAATCGACCCGATCCGCGCGCTCGGGGTCGACAGCCTCGACCGCTCACGACACGTCGCCGGCCGCCAGTCCGGCATCGAGCGCGGTCAGGAAGTCCAGCAACTCACGCCGTGCGGCCTCGTCATGTGTGCGGTGGTTCAGGAAGTCCGACGTGACGCAATGGGAGCGGTCCTCGACCACCTCGATCAGCTCGGCCAGCTGAGCCATGGCAGTCCGAGACGCCGTGCGAGCAGGGGGCGGGGCCTGATCACTGCTGGTAGCTCAGCAGCGGCTCTTAGCCCCGCTTCAACTCAACGCGAAGTCCTTGATGCCGGTGGCGATCGCCGAGACGGTCCCGATCAGACCCGTCACGGTGGCCAACCTGGCAGCTGGGGTCGCCCAAGTCCCACGACTGAACTCGGCCCATCGGCGGTTCCAGAAGAGCAGCTTGAACTTCTGCCATCTGTGCTCGCGTATGTGGCACCCGAGCAGCAGTCCGTAGGAGTTGTTACGGCAGAAGGCTCCCCGCTTGCGGGTACCGGCACCACACCACGCGGGTGCCTGAAGCAGCGACCATACGACCACTCCGGCGGACAAGAAGTAGAGAAGCTCAGGACCGGCGTTGCCGGACCACCAGACGGCGATCAACGCCAAGAGAGCGAGCAGTCCCCAGTACCGGCGAAGGATCTTCATACCGGATCAGTAGTTGATCGATGACGACCAGTAAACAGCTCTGACGGATGTTGGTCGTTAAGTGGCCATCCGGCCGGATGGCTGCTCGTGGGCGTCCGGGCCGTCACCGCGCCGTCAAAAGCTAACCAGCGACGACCACCAACGACCAAGTGCACCCGAAGAAACACCAGGTCGACCACCGCACCTAGATGGTTGACCTGGTGGGCGACGGACGAGTCGACCTGTACGCCGGATTCTGTGACCGGCACGCCCGAAGGCGCACCGGCGGCGGCCATCCATCTCGGCCTGCCGTTGCCGGCAGGCTCCAGCGGCCTACCCGCAGACATCGGGCGGGCAGCCCTCAAGCGTCTGCGCGGGTCGTCATCTTGCGGTGACGGCCCTTTCTTGGCCTTGCTCCGGGTGGGGTTTACCGAGCCACCCCGGTCACCCGGGGTGCTGGTGGGCTCTTACCCCACCGTTTCACCCTTACCGTCCCGTTACGGGCCGGCGGTCTGTTTTCTGTGGCACTGTCCCGCGGGTCACCCCGGGTTGCCGTTAGCAACCACCCTGCCCTGTGGAGTCCGGACGTTCCTCGGCGACGGGCCGGAGCCCGTCGACGCGACCGCCCGGTCGACTCGTCCGTCGCGCCCTCATCCTAACGACGTACGCGCCGCGCCCATTTCCGCCCCGGCGGGCCGAGCGCGGGGCGACGCCGTGACACAACGGGGGCGTACTAGCCTCGGGGGACCATGGATCTCTCCGACGCCGCGCTCCTGATCGCCGCCGGTCTCGCCGCGGGCACTGTGAACGCGGTGGCCGGCGGCGGCTCGCTGATCACGTTCCCGGCGATGATCGCCACCGGCCTGCCGCCGGTGGCGGCAAACGTCTCCAACTCGGTGTCGGTCTTTCCCGGGTACGTGGCGAGCGTTGCGGGCAGCCGGGTGGACCTGCCGCGCGGGCGGGAGCTGTGGTCGCTGCTGCCCACCGCCGTGCTCGGCACGATCGCCGGGTGCGCGCTGCTGCTGGCCACCCCGGCTCGGGCGTTCGAGCTGGTGGTGCCGTTCCTCGTGCTCGGCGCGACCGCGGTACTGGCGTTCCAGGGGCCGCTGCGCCGCCTGGTCGGTCACCCGGAGCGGTTGGGCGCCCGCCGCCGTACCGTCACGGTGCAGACCATGGTCGCGCTCGGCACTGTGTACGGCGGCTACTTCGGCGCGGCCCTCGGGGTGATGCTCGTGGCCGGGCTGGCGCTGGTGCTGGACGCGACGCTGGCCCGGGTGTCGGCGGTGAAGAACCTGCTCTCGGCAGTGGTGGGGCTGACCACGCTGGTGGTGTTCGCCCTGTTCGGCCCGGTGAACTGGGCGGCCGTCGCGGTGGTCGCGCCGGCCACCCTGTTCGGCGGGTACGCGGGCGCGCGGCTGGCCCGCCGGCTTCCGCAGGTGGTGTTGAAGACGGTGATCGTGGTGTTCGGCACGGCCATCGGGTTCTACCTGCTGTGGCGCGCGCTGACCTGACGCCGCCCGGCAACACCGGGACCGGTCAGTATGCCTCCCCCACCGGCTCCTCCGGCGCGTGCTCGGCCCGGCTGGCGGCCCGGTTCCAGATGACCCGTTCGCCGTAGCCGGCCGCCATCAGGTGACCGAACGCGAGGTAGGCGAGCACACCGGCGGCGAGCACCCCGAAGCCGACCCAGAACGGCAGCGCCAGGCTGTGCTCGGCCAGCTTGCCGGAGATGATCGGCGCGGGCGCGGCGGCGCCCCAGCGGACCAGGTTGAACGCGCCGGTGGCGACGCGCCGGTCGGCGGAGCCGAGCCCGAGCGCCAGGTCGGTCAGGTTGGCGTTCGCCAGGCCCATGAACAGTCCTGCGACGACCAGGACGACGAGCGACATGGCGGTGCCGGTGGAGGTGGCGAACAGGACCATGCAGACCAGCAGGCCGAGCAGGGCGACGCCGACGGTCTGCACCGCGCCGATGCGGTGGGCGAGCCGGTGCCCGATCAGCAGGATGCCGGTGGCCAGGCCGAGGCCCCAGCCGGTGAACGCCAGGCCCAGCGGGATGACGTCGAGGCGCAGGAACAGCGGCGTGTAGCCGAGCACGGCGAAGAAGACGAAGTTGTACGCGGCGGTGACCACGCACAGCGTCACGAACGCGGGTCTGCGGTACGTGGCGAAGATCTGGCCGAGGCGTACCGGGGACTGTTTGTGGGCGGGTTCGCGGAGCTTGCGGGCGGCGACGCCGAGCGCCAGCACCATGAACACGCCGCAGACGAAGAACGGCAGCCGCCAGCTCACCTCGCCGAGCAGTCCGCCGATCAGCGGGCCGACCGCGAAGCCGAGCCCGAGCGCGGTCTCGAACAGGCCGACCACCCACTCGCGGTCGTTCGCCAGGTTGACCAGCACCACCATGGCGGTGGCGAAGAACATCGCGTTGCCCAGGCCCCAGACGCCGCGCAGCACGGAGAGCTGCACGATGTCGTTGCTGAACGAGGCTCCGATCGCGGCCAGGCCGACCACTGAGACGCCGGTGACGAGCACCGGCTTGAACCCGAACCGCCCGCTGGCGAGCGTCGCCGGGATCATGCCGACGGCCATGACCGCGATGTACGCGGTGAAGAGCAGCTCGACCTGCCAGGCGGTGACGCCGATGGCCTCGCCGATGGCGGGCAGGATCGGGTCGACCACGGCGATGCCGGCGATGGCGAGGAACGCGACGAGCGTGGTGGCGTAGATGGCACTGCGGTTGGGCTCGGATCGGCGATCCACTCCGCAACCTCCCAGATAGCTGTATCGTACAGGTATTTCTCCTGTATCATACAGCTATGAGCGAGGACGTCCACGCCGCCGAGGTCACCCTCGGCCGGATCGAAACCGAGGTCGCGCTGCTGATGCGCCTGGGCGAGGCCACCCGCCGGGGCACCGGCACGATGGAGCACCGGCTGCTCGACCGCGCCGCGTACGTGATCCTGCGGCACCTCGACGCGGCCGGCCCGCAGAACGTCTCGGCGCTCGCCGCGCGGCTGAACCTGGACGGCTCCACAGTCACCCGGCAGGTCTCCGCGCTCCAACGCGACGGGCTGATCTCCCGTACCCCCGACCCGGCCGACGGGCGCGGCACGGTGATCTCCACGACGGCGGCCGGGCTCCAGCGGATGGCCGCCGTGCGGGCGGCCCGCACCCGGCTGTACGGCGACATCCTCGCCGCCTGGCCCGAGGCGGACCGGGAGACCCTGGCGGACATGCTGCACCGCCTCAACGAGGCGCTCGACGCGCGCAACCGCCGCCGCTGAGGCGCGATGCGGGCCCCCACCCGACGGGCGGGGGCCCGCCTCCCCTACGCCACCGGCTCGCGCGCGGAGTCCGCGTCGCGGTCGGCGCCGGGCGTGACGCGCGGGTCGCCCTCGTCGGCGAAGTAGTCGTCCGGCGTGGTGCCGTCCGGCCCGTCGGCCACCTTCGCGGCGCGCAGCACCAGCGTGAGCAGCGCGGCCACCACCAGGTTCACCAGCACCGCCACGATGCCCACGTAGATGGTCTTCGGCGTGTCGAAGCCGAACTTCTCCAACGGGAACGCCGACCCGGCGAAGTGCTTCTTCCCGGTCGCCGGGTTGCCGATCTGGTAGAGCATCCACATGCCCAGGCCCATGCCGGCCGCCCAGCCGGCGATCAGCGCGCCCCTGTGGAACCAGCGGGTGTAGAGGCCCAGCGCCACCGCCGGCAGCGTCTGGAGGATGATCACGCCGCCGATGAGCTGCAGGTCGATGGAGAACTGCGGGTCGAGGAAGACGATGCAGGCCACCGCGCCGACCTTCACCACCAGCGAGGTGATCTTCGAGACGTTCGCCTCCTGCGCCGGGGTGGCGTCCCGCTTCAGGTACTCCTTGTAGATGTTGCGGGTGAACAGGTTCGCCGCCGCGATCGACATGATCGCCGCGGGCACCAGCGCGCCGATGCCGATGGCCGCGTACGCCACCCCGGCGAACCAGTCCGGGAACTGCTGGTCGAACAGCAGCGGCACCACCGTGTTGCCGTCGGTCGTGCCCTCCTTCGCACCGGGCAGCGGCTTCACGTTCGCCGCGATGGCCATGTAGCCGAGCAGCGCGATCAGCCCCAGCAGCAGGCTGTACGCGGGCAGCGCGGACATGTTCCGCTTGATCACGTCGCGGTTCCGGCTGGCCAGCACGCCGGTGATGCTGTGCGGGTAGAGGAACAGCGCCAGCGCCGAGCCGAACGCCAGCGTCACGTACTGGATCTGGTTGTTCTGGTTGAGCAGGATGCCGTCGCCGGGCGCGGGTGACGCCTGGAACTTCGCGTCGGCGGCGTCGAAGATGGCGCCCCAGCCGCCGAGCTTGTACGGCAGCCAGATCACCGCGACCAGGATCACGATGTAGATCAGCGAGTCCTTGACGAACGCGATCAGCGCCGGGGCGCGCAGCCCGGACTGATACGTGTACGCGGCCAGGATCGCGAACGCGATGATGATCGGCAGGTGCCGGGCCAGCGCGCTGTCCCCGGTCACGCCCATGGTCTTGAGCACCGCCTCGATGCCGACCAGCTGCAGCGCGATGTACGGCATGGTGGCGACGATGCCGGTGATCGCGACCAGCAGCGCCAGGATCGGCGAGCCGAACCGGTTGCGGACGAAGTCGGCCGGGGTGACGAACCCGTGCCGGTGCGAGACCGACCAGAGCCGGCACAGCACCAGGAACACCAGCGGGTAGATGACGATCGTGTACGGCACCGCGAAGAAGCCCGCCGCGCCGGCCCCGAAGATCAGCGCCGGGACCGCCACGAACGTGTACGCGGTGTACAGGTCACCGCCGACCAGGAACCAGGTGATCCAGCCGCCGAAGCTGCGACCGCCCAGCCCCCACTCGTCCAGGTGGGCCATGTCTTTCGGTCTGCGCCACCGGGCCGCAACGAAACCCATGGCGCTGACCAGCAGGAACAGCAGTGAGAAGACGATGATCTCGGTGAGGTGGTCCCGCCACATCAGCGGTCACCCCGCTTCTTCGTCTTCGTCATCTGGTAGACGAGCGTGGTGGTGCCGACGCCCAGCAGGATCCAGGCCAGTTGCAGCCAGTAGAAACGCGGGAACCCGAACAGCCGGGGCGAGTCGGCGTTGAAGAGTGCCGGGATCAGCGGCACCACGATCGGGATGAAGAGCAACCAGTTCCAGGGACTCTTGTCCTTCGCCCTGGATCGCGCCGTGTGAAGCGCCTCCGGTTCCGGTGCGGCCATGTGACACCCTCCGGGCATTCGTAGCGGGCCATGTGACGGCCGGAGGCTACGACCCTGTGACGGGGGTCACGTCCGATCGGAGGATGCCGATGCGCCAAACGGCCGCCGGCATGCGCCGAGCGGCCGTCAGACGTCCGTGAGGTGCGAGGTGTCGTTGACCGAGCGGGCCGCTACGCCACCGTCCGGGTACAGGTCCAGCACCGAGATGCCCGCCGTGTCCAGGTAGAGCCGGTGCAGGAACGCGTCGCCGGCGGCGAGCGCGTCGCGCAGCACCAGCTTGATCGGCGAGACGTGGGAGACCACCACGACCGTCTCCCCCGGGTACGCCGACCGCAGCCGGTCGACCGCCCGCCCGGTCCGCTCGGCGACTGTCACGAACGACTCGCCCTTCGGCGGCGCGACCCGGGTGGAGGCGAGCCATGCGTCCAGTTCGGCCGCCCAGCCCTCGCGTACCTCGGCGAACGTGTGCCCCTCCCAGACCCCGAAGTCGCACTCGATCAGGTCGTCGTCCGTGCGTACCGGCGGATCTCCGACCTGCGCGGCGACCGCCTCGGCGGTGGCCGTACACCGGGACAGCGGGGAACTGACCACCGCGGCGACGGACGGCGCCAGCGCGGCCACCCGGGCGGCCGTGGCCCGGGCCTGGGCCCGGCCGCGCTCGGTGAGCGGCACGTCACCCCGGCCGGAGTAGCGCTTCTGCACGGTGCGCTCGGTCTCGCCGTGCCGCACCAGGATGAGCCGGGTGGCCTCCTCGGTCGGGCGCGGCTCCCAGGAGGCGGGCGTGGTCGCCGGGTCGGTGCCGGTGGCCCGGACGACCGTCGCCTCCCGCGCCGCGGCCTTCCCGGCGCCGGACGGTGCGACGCCGGAGGCAGCGGCGTCCATTGCCGCGTTGGCAAGGGCGTCGGCGTGCCGGTTGCGCTCGCGGGGCACCCAGGTGAACCGTACGGTGGCGAAACGGCTGACCAGCCCGGCCGCCTGGGCGGCGAGCGGACGCAGCCCGGGGTGCTTGATCTGCCAGCGGCCGCACATCTGCTCGACGACCAGCTTGGAGTCCATCCGCGCCTCGACCTCGGCCGCGCCCAGCTCGGCGGCGGCCTCCAGCCCGGCGATCAGGCCCCGGTACTCGGCCACGTTGTTCGTCGCCGTACCGATCGACTCGGACCGCTCGGCCAGCACCTCGCCGGTCTCCGGATCCCGGACCACAGCGCCGTAGCCGGCCGGACCGGGGTTGCCCCGGGAGCCGCCGTCGGCCTCGATCACGACCGCGCGCACCGCCACGGCGGCTACAGTCCCGACTCGTTGGTCCGGACCATGATCCGCCGGCACTCCTCGCAGCGGACCACGTCGTCCGGGTCGGCCTTGCGGATGCGGGCCAGGTCGGCGCCGGACATCTCCAGCCGGCAGCCGCCGCAGCGGCCACCGGTGAGCAGCGCGGCGCCCATACCGGTGTCCTCGCGGATCTTGTCGTAAAGGCCGACCAGGTCCGCCGGGAGGTCACCGGCGAGCGGCTGGCGGGCCGTGCGCTTGAACTCCTCCTCCTTGGCGATCTCCGCCAGGGTCTCGTCGCGGCGCTGCTCGGTCGCGGCACGCCGCTCGCGGGTCTCGGCGAGCCGGCTCTCGATGCCGTCGAGCACACCCTGCGCGGTCTCCCGCTGCTCCATCAGCTCCAGCTCGGCGTCTTCCAGGTCGCTCTGCCGGCGGTTCAGCGAGACCAGCTCGTGCTGGATCGCCTCCAGCTCCCGGGCCGGGCCGCTGCCCGAGGCCAGGCGGGCCTCGTCCTTGCTCTTGCGCGCCCGCACCTGGTCGACGTCCTTCTCGATCCGGGCGATGTCCCGATCCAGGTCGTCGACTGCCACCTGGGCGCGGACCCGCTCGTCCTCCAGCGCGGACAGCTCACGCGCCAGGGCCTCCAGCTCGGCGCGCTCCGGCAGGCTGCGGCGGCGGTGCGCGAGCTGGGCCAGCGCGGTGTCGATCGCCTGGAGGTCGAGCAGGCGGCGCTGCACCTTCGGGTCAGCCTTCACGTCGGGGCTCCTTGTCGTCCGGCCGGGGCGCGGCGGCGTGCACGGTCCACGGGTCGGTGTCCAGGTCGGACACCACGGTCTCGACGTCCAGCTCGGCGGCCAGGAAGGCGGCCAGGTCGTCCAGCCAGGGTCGCTCCGTCGCCCAGTGGGCGGCGTCCAGCAGCGCCGGGCCACCGGCGGCGAGGTGTTCCCCGGCCGGATGGTGGCGCAGGTCCGCGGTGAGGAACGCGTCCACCCCGGCCGCGGTCGCCTCGGCGAGGAAGCCGTCCCCCGAGCCGCCGCTGACGGCGAGGGTACGAACCATACGCCCGGGATCCCCGGCGGCGCGAACTCCCCAGGCGGTGACCGGTAGCACGGCGGCGGCCAGCCGGGTCAGCTCGGCGAGCGTCATCGGGGTGGGCAGCTCACCGATGCGGCCGATGCCCCGGCCGGGCCCGGCAGCGGGCGAGCCGGGGCGGGGTGGGTGCAGCGGGCGCAGCCCGGTGAGCCCGAACCGGGCGGCGAGCGCGTCGGACACCCCCGGGTCGGCCACGTCGGCGTTCGTGTGCGCCACGTGCAGCGCGACGTCCGCCTTGATCAGCCGGTGCACGATCCGGCCCTTGTACGTGGTGGCGGCCACCGAGGAGACACCGCGCAGCAGCAGCGGGTGGTGCGCGACGATCATGTCCGCGCCGGCGTCGAGCGCCTCGTCCACGGTCTCCGGGACCACGTCCACCACGCAGGCGACCCGGCGTACCGGGCGGTCGGGCTCGCCCAGCACCAGACCGACGCGGTCCCACTCCTCGGCCCAGGCGGGCGGATAACGGCGGTCCAGGGCGGCCACGACGTCGGCAACGGTTGTGCTCACGGGCGGCCAGCTTACCGGCGTCCGGGCCGGTACACGCCGACCGTCGCCGGGCGAGGCCCCCGGCGTCCGCCGAGGGCCGTGCCCATCGCCGGTCAGCCGACCGGGGCGACCGGCCGGTCCGCGCCGCGCAGGGCGGCCAGGCCGGCGTCCCAGGGGAAGGCGTCCGCGCGCCGCTCCCCCGTGCCGGGCGGGTGCAGGCGTACGACGTGGTCGCCGAAGACCAGCCGGACGCCCCACTGCCCGAGCCGGTCGAGGCTGGCCCGGAACGCCGGGTGCGCGGCCATCGCCTCGTTCGTGTACGGGACGGCAGCGATCGGCACCCCCATCCCCTGCGCCTCGATCAGCAGGCCGAGCGCCAGGGTGTCGGTGATGCCGACCGCCCACTTGTTGATCGTGTTGACGGTGGCCGGGCACACCAGCATGGCATCGGCCGGGGGCAGCACGTCCAGGTCACCCGGGTTCTTGTAGTGCGTACGGACCGGATGGCCGGTCTGCCGGGCCAGCTCCGTCCGGTCGACGAACTTCGCGCCGTCCGGCGTGGTGACCACGCAGACCGCCCACCCCTCCCGCTGGGCGAGGTCGACCAGCCGGCCGACGTGACGGGCCAGCGGCGAACCGCAGGCGATGACGTAGAGCACGCGCCGGTGCCCGTTGGCGGTCTCCGGACCGCTCATACTCCGACTCCCATGTGCTCAGCCAACTCCGCGATCGGCGAAGGCGGCGCACCACGTGTGCGACGGAGAATCTCGGACATCAATTCGTGCGCTATCGGCCGGCACCGGATCTCGGAAGGCGCGAGCCGGTCACCGCGCAGCAGCATGTCCCCCGCGTTGGCGACGTCACCGATCTGGGAGTAGCCCCGGGCCAGGTCGAGCAGGTGGTGTGCGCGCCGCTCCGGCAGCAACGCGTTGAACGCGGGCTCGGACAGCCGCATGTGGGTCTCCACCGCCCGGCCGCCGTCGCCCAGCTCGACCGCCGCCGCCGCACGGTGCAGCTCCAGGTTGGTCGGGCCGAAGGAGGTCCAGTAGTGGTTGTGGTCGCCGCCGAGCATGGTGGCCGCCTCACCGGCGCCCGCGAGCAGGTCGTCCACCGTCGCCGAGTCGCCGATCCGGGCGGCGGCCATCGCACCCTGCAGCAGCAGCATGCCGTACACGGAGAGCCGTTCCGGCCGGACGTCGTTGTCGCCGCCGGGCGCGAGCCGCCCCGCGATGCGGACGTTCAGCTCCAGCGCGGGGCGGGGGCGGCCCATCGCGACGAGCGCGTTGCAGACCCGCGTGGTGGCGATGCCGGCCAGCAGCGGGTCGTCGGCCCGCTGGGCCACCGCCATCGACCGGTCGGCG
Source organism: Micromonospora sp. AMSO1212t (assembly GCF_008868145.1). Taxonomy (NCBI): domain Bacteria; kingdom Bacillati; phylum Actinomycetota; class Actinomycetes; order Micromonosporales; family Micromonosporaceae; genus Micromonospora; species Micromonospora sp. AMSO1212t. The sequence goes on along the minus strand of NZ_WBKS01000152.1, from coordinate 1,755 downwards.
GCGAGCCAGGCGAGGTCGCACTCGCCGAGCTTGCGCAGCACCGAGGAGGCGATCTGGTAGACCTGCCCGAGCAGGTGGGCGGCCTCGCGTACCTGGTCGCCGGCGGCGTAGCCGGCGTCCGCCGCCTGGGCGTCGCGCAGCAGCTTGGGCAGCGCGCGGGTGAGCATGCCGTACCGGCCGTACTGGTAGGTGAGCCAGGCGTGGTTCACGGCCTTGCGCATGTCGGCCAGCGGCGGGGGGTAGGGCGCCGCGTCGAAGTAGGCGCTCATCGAGTCGTACCGCTCCAGGGCGGTGCGGATCTCCTCCACCTCGACCTGGTCGATGCAGTTGAGCGCGTCGGTACGCCGCTCCGGGTCCTTGCCGTGCAGCAGCTGCACGTCGATCTGGAGGATGTCGGCGATCTCGTAGAGCACGGAGAACTTGTCCAGCCGGCGGACGCCGCGCTCCACCTTGTCCACCCAGCTCTTGGACTTGCCGAGCCGGTCGGCGAAGACCTGCTGGGACATCTTGCGGCGGCTCCGCCAGTACGCCACCCGCCGGCCTATGGGCAGTTCGTCCATTCCCGCTCCCTCCCCCTCACGGCGCCGGCCGGTCCCCCCACGTCCATCAGGGTCGCGCCGATCGCACAGGTTGTGCGTCCACCGTCCAGCCAGTTCTCGTAGTTTTCGTGCAAGTTGCACCGACCGTTAGTCACCTCAACGAGCGTGGGTTACGGCAGTGACGGCTTTCGACGTGTGGCTTGTGGACAGTTCGGCTTGTGGACGGTTTCGGCTTGTGGACGGATCGGCGGGACCAGAGGGGACGGCAGACATGTGGAGGAACGTCCGACCGCGCGTCGCTCACCTGTCGCCGCTGGAACGGGTCCGGCTGCGCCGCGTCGCGGTGCGGTACGCGCTGCACGACTGGCCGGTCACCCCCGGCGCCTGCCTGGCGAACAGCCGGTTCGTCTGCGGCCGGGCCGGCTGTCCCACAGTGGGCTGCCACCCGGCGCTGGAGGACTGGGAACACGCCGCCAGCACCGACCCGGCCCGGGTGGCCACGTGGTGGCGCAACCGCCCGCACGGCATCCTGCTGCCCACCGGCCGCGCCTTCGACGTGCTCGAGGTGGCCGCCCACCTGGGCCGGCAGGTTCTGGAGGCGGTCGCCACCCACCCCGCCGGCTTCGGCGTACGCGGGCCGGCGCTGGTCACCCCGACCGGCCGCTGGATGTTCCTGGTCCGTCCCGGCGACCCGCTGCGGCCCGAACTGGAGCACTGCTTCCACGTCGTGCGCCACGGACCCGGCTCGTGGATCCCCGCCCCACCGACCCGGCTGCCCGAGGGGACGGTGCGCTGGGCGGTCGCCCCGGAGCAGGCCCGTTGGCAGCTACCCGACTCGTACCTGGTGCAGAACGCGCTGATCGCCGCGTTACGGGCGGCCGGCGTGACGCTCGGCGCCGACCTGTTCCCCGGCCATCTCCCGCTGCCCCGCCGGGGCCGCTGACCCCGCCTCGCGCGCCCGGTGATCCCGCAGCGCGCGCGTGGCTAATGCCGAGCGTCCTCCCTGGTCACGGCGGGTCCGGCGACCCGGACGGGTGGCCGACAGCGACCTCCCCGGCACCGGACTCGTTGTCCCTGGTGAAGGCGCGTGTGCGCCAGAGCGGGGGTTTGACCATGTCCAGGGACGACGCTGCCCGCCACACCGGCGGTACCGAGCCGGCGCGGCCCCGCCGCCGCCTGCACCCGTGGGCCTTCACCCGGCCCCTGGGCGTCCGCC
>NZ_WBKS01000151.1:0-13016 GCF_008868145.1 Micromonospora sp. AMSO1212t | reverse complement strand
GCGGCGGTGAGACCGGGCCCGCCCGGCCGGTCTCGCCACCGCCGCACAGCCCGCCGTACCCCGGACCGGCCCGGCCGGTCTCGCCGCCGCACCACCCCGGTCCGCCGGCCGCCCGGCCCCTGCCGCCGCCGACGTCGGTCGCGCCGCCGGCGAAGCCCGGCCGGCCGCCGAAGCAGCGCCGGGGCAAGGCCGGACCGCCGGTCGCGCCGCCACCGGGCTGGCAGCAGCCGCCCAAGCGGACCCGCCGCCGGCGCCGCTGGCCCTGGGTGCTGCTGCTCTCCGTGGCCTGCTGCTGCGGCCTCCCGCTCTGGTGGTTCCAGCCGATCTCCAGCCAGTACCCGGCCAGCGCCACCCTCCCGGACCAGATCGACTCCATGCGGCTACGCCAGGACGACAGCAGCCGGGCCGCCGCCGAGGAGCTGAAATCCCAGGTACGCGAGTCGAACCTGCTCGCCGAGGACACCTTCGCCGGCATCTACAGCACGAGTGACGGCAAGCGGGTGACGTTGTTCGGCAGCACCGGCCTGCGGTTCAGCCCGGAGTCGGACGCCAAGGCGGAACTCGACCGTCTGGCCGGGGACTACGCCCTGAAGGAGTCGGTAACCGTGGACACGGGCGTACGGGGGCGCCACGAGCGCTGCGCCGTCGGCCGGGCGGACGGCGACTCGGTGGTGGTCTGCGTCTCGGCCGACCACGGCAGCCTCACCACCGGTGTGTTCACCCGGCTCTCGGTGGACGACAGCGGGCGGCTGCTGAACGACCTGCGCCAGCGCGTGGTGGTGCCGAAGTCGTAACCGCTCAGGCGGTCTGCTCCCCGCCGGCCTGCTCCCCGCCGGTCTGGTCGCCGGTGGCCTGGTTGGCGCGCTTCGGGGCGTAGCGCGGGACGTACTCCTGGCCGCTGAGCTTCTGGATCTCGGCCATCATCTCGTCGGTCATGGCGCGCAGCGACGTGCGGTCGTCAGGACGGCCGCTGAAGTCCAGCGGCTTGCCGAACTTGATGGTGATCTTGGCGCGGCCCGGTCGCGGGATCCGTGTACCGATCGGCTGGGCCTTGTCGGTGCCGGTCACGCCGACCGGGATGATCGGCACACCGGCGGCGATCGCCAGCCGGACGGTGCCGGTACGCCCGCGGTAGAGCCGCCCGTCCGGGGAGCGGGTGCCCTCCGGGTAGACGGCGACCAGGTCGCCGGCCTTGAGCACCGGGATCGCCGCGTCGAACGCGGTGAGCGCGGCGCGGCCGCCGGCCCGCTCGACCGGGATCGCGCCCAGGCCGGTGAGCACGAACTTGGAGAAGCCGCCCTTGAGCCCGGTGCCGTTGAAGTATTCCGACTTGGCCCAGAACGCCAGGTGGCGGGGCACCACGGTGCCGAGGAGCAGTTCGTCGGCGACGGAGAGGTGGTTGCTGGCGAAGATCGCGCCGCCGGTCGCCGGGATGTGCTCCAAACCCTCCACGTGCGGACGGAAGGCCAACCGGAGCGTGGGCGCCACGGTGAGCTTGCCGATGGTGTAGAGCAGGGGCACGGGTCCTCCGGCGGTCGTACGTGAAACAGGCGCTGTCACGGTAGCCGACGCGGCCGTCCGCCACCGAGCGGGTGGCTCGCAGTCCACTCGCTGGGGCCGGGCCCTCCTCCACCCGAGGGGTGCAGGAGGGCCCGGTCCGCTCACACCTTGCGGACCGTCACGGTCACGCGCTCGCCCTCGCCCGCCTCGCCGTCGAAGCCGTCGAGGCCCTCGGCGAAGTCGATGCTGTCGGCGAGCACCTCCCGGGCCACGAACTCGGTGTACGCGGCGACCGCCGCGCGTACCTCCTCGGAGGCGGAGACGGCCACCGTGATCCGGTCGGAGACGTCGAGGCCGGCGTCCCGGCGGGCCTGCTGCACGACCCGGACCACGTCCCGGGCCAGCCCTTCGGCGGCCAGTTCCGGCGTCACCTCGGTGTCCAGCACGACCACTCCCTCACCGCCGGGCAGCGGCGCGGAGTGCTCGGCGTCGGCGGCGACCAGGCGCAGCTCGTACTCGCCCTCGGCGAGCGTGACCCCGGCGGCGACCGGGGCGCCGTCGCGCAGCTCCCACTCCCCCGCCTTGACCGCCTTGATCACCTGCTGGACGGCCTTGCCGACGCGCGGGCCGAGCGCCCGCGGCACCACGGTGAGCACCTGCTGGCAGTACGCGGACACCTCGTCGGAGAGCACGACCTCCTTCACGTTGACCTCGTCGGCGACCAGGTCGGCGAAGGGCCGCAGCTGGGCGGCGACGGGCGACGCCACGGTGAGCGTCGCCAGCGGCAGCCGCACCCGCAGGCCCTTGGCCTTGCGCAGCGACAGCGCCGCCGAGGCGACCGCCCGGACGTTGTCCATCGCGGAGACCAGCTCGTGGTCGGCCGGGAACTCCTCGGCCTGCGGCCAGTCGGTCAGGTGCACCGACCGCTCGCCGGTCAGCCCGCGCCAGATCTCCTCGGCGGTCAGCGGCGCCAGCGGCGCCACCACCCGGCACAGCGTCTCCAGCACGGTCCACAGCGTGTCGAACGCGTCCGCGTCGCCGGCCCAGAACCGGTCCCGGGACCGGCGCACGTACCAGTTGGTGAGCGCGTCCAGGTAGGACCGGACTGTCGCGCACGCACCGGAGATGTCGTACGCGTCCATCTGCGCGCCGACGGTCGCCACCAGCTCGTTCGTCTTCGCCAGCACGTACCGGTCGAGCACGTGCGTGGAGTCGGTGCGGCGACGGGCGGTGTGGCCGTCGGCGTTGGCGTAGAGCGAGAAGAAGTACCAGACGTTCCACAGCGGCAGCAGCACCTGGCGCACCGCGTCCCGGATGCCCGGCTCGGTGACCGCCATGTCGCCGCCGCGCAGCACCGGCGAGGACATCAGCATCCACCGCATCGCGTCCGACCCGTAGGAGTCGAACACGTGGTAGACGTCCGGGTAGTTGCGCAGACTCTTGGACATCTTGCGCCCGTCCGAGCCGAGCAGGATGCCGTGGCTCAGGCAGTTGCGGAACGCCGGCCGGTCGAACAGCGCGGTGGCCAGCACGTGCATGGTGTAGAACCAGCCGCGGGTCTGGCCGATGTACTCGACGATGAAGTCACCCGGGTAGTGGTGCTCGAACCACTCGCGGTTCTCGAACGGGTAGTGCACCTGGGCGAACGGCATCGAGCCGGACTCGAACCAGCAGTCCAGCACCTCCGGCACCCGGCGCATCATCGACTTGCCCGTCGGGTCGTCCGGGTTCGGGCGGACCAGGTCGTCCACCGCCGGCCGGTGCAGGTCGGTCAGGCGTACGCCGAAGTCACGCTCGATGTCGGCCAGCGAGCCGTACACGTCGACCCGCGGATGGTTCGGGTCGTCCGAGCGCCACACCGGGATCGGCGAGCCCCAGAACCGGTTCCGGCTGATCGACCAGTCCCGGGCGTTCGCCAGCCACTTGCCGAACGAGCCGTCCTTGATGTGCCCGGGGGTCCAGTTGATCTGCTGGTTCAGCTCGACCATCCGGTCCTTGAACTTCGTCACCGCGACGAACCACGACGACACCGCCTTGTAGACCAGCGGAGTGTCGCAGCGCCAGCAGTGCGGGTACGAGTGGGTGTAGGTGTCCTGCCGCAGCACCACCCCCCGCTCCTTCAGCTCCCGGATCACCGGCTTGTTCACGTCGAAGACCTGCTCGCCCTGGTACGGCGGGACCAGCGCGGTGAACCGGGTGTGGTCGTCCACGGTCACGACGGTGGGGATGCCGGCGGCGTTGCAGGTGTTCTGGTCGTCCTCACCGAAGGCGGGGGCCAGGTGGACGATGCCGGTGCCGTCCTCGGTGGTGACGAAGTCCGCGCCGAGCACCTGGTAGGCGTTCGGGCCGGCCGGCTCGACCAGGAAGTCGTAGAGCGGCGTGTAGCGGCGTCCGACCAGGTCGCGGCCGTACACGGTGCCGACCTGCTCGTACCCCTCCAGTTCCTTGGCGTACGCGCCGAGGCGCGCGGCGCCGACGACGTAGCGCTCGCCGTCGCGCTCCAGCAGCGCGTACTCGATGTCGGGGCCGACGGCGAGCGCCAGGTTCGACGGCAGCGTCCACGGCGTGGTGGTCCAGACGCCCAGCTTGACCGGCCCGCGCAGCGGCTCCGGCGCGTTCTCGTCGGCGGTCAGCTCGAACCAGACGGTGAGCGTCGGGTCGTGCCGGTCCCGGTAGACGTCGTCCATCCGGGTCTCGGTGTTCGACAGCGGCGTCTCGCACCGCCAGCAGTACGCGAGCACCCGGAAGCCCTCGTAGACCAGGCCCTTGTCGTGCAGGGTCTTGAAGGCCCACATGACGCTTTCCATGTAGTCCAGGTCGAGCGTCTTGTAGTCGTTGGCGAAGTCGACCCAGCGGGCCTGCCGGGTGACGTACCGCTCCCAGTCGTGGGTGAACTCCAGCACCGAGGTGCGGCAGGCGTCGTTGAACCGGGCCACGCCGAGGTCGAGGATCTCCGCCTTGCTGGTGATGCCGAGCTGCTTCTCGGCCACCACCTCGGCCGGCAGGCCGTGGCAGTCCCAGCCGAACCGGCGCTCGACGTGCCGCCCGCGCATGGTCTGGTAGCGCGGCACCACGTCCTTGACGTAGCCGGTGAAGAGGTGGCCGTAGTGCGGCAGCCCGTTGGCGAACGGCGGGCCGTCGTAGAAGACGTACTCGTTCTCGCCGTTCCGGCCGGCGTCGCGGGCCTCGACGGACGCCTCGAAGGTCTTGTCGGCCGTCCAGTGCTCCAGCACCCGGCGCTCGACCGCGGGCAGGTCCGGGCTCGCCGGGACACCGGCACCGGTCGGGTCGTGCAACGGATAGGCCATCGCCTGTCGCTCTCCCTCAGCAGCTCACTCGTCCGTGGTCTGCGAGGACGAGCCGAATCCGGTACGCCGTGACCGGCGTCCCGGGCGTGGCCCGCGGTACCACCCCGCTTGGCGGCCGAGGTGCGACCGCCCGCTCGTTGGCCGGCTGTGACGGGCCGGTCCCGTCCGGTTCTACTGAGCCGGTGACCCGGCCGTTCTTCCGGAGGCTCGCCGGTGATGGCCGGGTCGTCGCCTGTGCCCGTCAAGCGTACTCGACCCCCACCCGCCGCGCCGCCGAGTATCCCGCCACCCCGGCCCAGGGCCCCAACCCCGTCGATCATGAGGTTGACGGCGATGTCGATCTCCGATTTCGCCGCCAACCTCATGATCGACGCAGTCTCCGGCGCCGACGGCCAGGCTGGCGCGGGGCACGCCATGACCACCGTCACACCGCTGTGCCGTCACACCGCACCCGCCGTGCCCCGTCCTGTCCGCGTACCCGAACCTCAAGGAGGCGGCGATGAGCCGGATGGACATGGCGGCGGTGGCGCCCGAGGCGTACCAGGCCGTGCTGGGCATGGAGAAGTACGTCCGGGCGAACGTGGACCACACCGTGCTGGAGCTGGTGAAGCTGCGGGCGTCGATGCGCAACGGCTGCGCGTTCTGCGTGGACATGCACAGCCGCGACGCGCTGGCGGCCGGTGAGGACAGCCGCCGGCTGTTCGCGGTCGCGGCGTGGCGCGAGGCCCCGTTCTTCGACGAGCGGGAGCGGGCCGCGCTGGCCCTCACCGACGCGGTGACCCGGCTCGGCGAGCACGGCGTGCCGGACGACGTCTGGGACGCCGCGGCGAAGGTGTGGTCGGAGAAGGAGCTGGCGGACCTGGTGATGGCGATCGCCACCATCAACGTGTGGAACCGGGTCGCGGTGACCTGCCAGACGCAGCCGCCGGCGTCGGTCTGACGGCTGACACACGACGGCCCCGGTCCCGCCAGTCGCGGGCCGGGGCCGTCGGCGCGTCGGTCAGGCCAGCTCGGGGAACCAGAGCGCGATCTCGCGCTTGGCGCTGTCCGCCGAGTCGGAGGCGTGCACCAGGTTCTCCCGGTTCGACAGCGACAGGTCACCACGGATGGTGCCGGCGGTGGCCTTGCGGCCGTCGGTGCTGCCGATCATCGCGCGCACCACCTCGATTACCTGGTCGCCGGAGAGCACGAGCGCCACGAGCGGGCCGCTGGTCATGAACGTCTTCAGCGGCGGGTAGAACGGCTTGTCGACGTGCTCGGCGTAGTGCTGGTCGGCGAAGCCGCCGTCCATGGTCCGGCTCACCATCGCGTCGATCCGCAGGCCCTTGCGCTCGAAACGGGACAGGATCTCGCCCACCAGACCGCGGCGGACCGCGTCGGGCTTGATCAGTACGAGCGTCCGCTCGTCCGGGCTGCTGCTGGACACGCTGGGTTCCTCCTGCGCACTCAAACGGGGTTCGGCTGGGTACGGTCAGCGTAGCGACCCGGTCCCGGCGCCGGCGCGGCGGCTGCGTCTTCCCTGGCCCGCCGCGGCGGCCTAGCCTGGCCCTGGAACCCCTGGGAGGTCCACTGTGGCGAATGGCGGGAACCGCACGATCGCGCCGGTACGCAAACTGATCGGGGCGGTGCTGGGCACCGTCGCCACCTTCGTGACCGTGTTCGGGCTCGGCATGACCAGCTGGGCCATCGTGGCGCTCGGCCTCGCGCTGCTGGTGCTGGCGATCGCCCTGGCCACGGTACGCGGCGGCGGCCGCACCTGGGTGATCGGCCTGGGGCACGTGCACAGCGCCTCCGAACCACCCACCCAGTACGCGTTCGGCCGCTGCGAGCTGCAACTGGTCATCGACGCGCCGGGGCTGCCGCCCCGCTCCAAGAAGATCATCGAGCCTCGGGTGCCGGTCGCCAAGTGGCCCTCGCTGGGCCAGGCTCTGCCGGTCCGGGTGGCGCTCGACGACCAGCGGCACGTACGCGTGCTCTGGGACGAGGTGCCCACGCACGCGGAGAGCGCCGCCGCGGTCGCCGACCTGCCGCCCGAGTACGCCGCCGAGCCGGACCCGCTGGACGAGCCGCTGATCGCGCAGGAGGCGCCCCCGTGGGCCGGGCGCGCGCCGGAGGACGACTTCCGCGACGACTATCCGCCCGCACCGGACCCGTACCTGGACGACGTGCCGCCCCGGGCCGAGGAACGCGAGCCGGTGGTGCTGCACCAGAGCCCCGGCGGCCCGGTGGTGCTGGAGGGACAGCTCGTCGAACGGGCCGACCGCACGGCCGGCCCCGGCCCGCTCCCCCACCGCGCTCCGGCGCCCCGCTCGCCGGCCGAGGAGCCGGCCGACGCGGTGCCGGTCGAGACCGTGCTCGTCGACAGCGGGCCGGCCGCCAGCGGGCCGGGCGACACCCTGCCCGACCCGATCGACGTGCCGCTGGACGACCCCTCCGACACGTCTCGGCGCTCCGAGGCGCCGCCGACCGCCGAGGAGCTGGACGAGGCGATCTTCGGCCCGGCGGGCGCGGCCGAGCCCGACGAGCTGGCCAGCCCGATCAGCGGCGTCGGCATCACGCTGCTCGTCGCCGACCTGGACCGGTCCCTCGGCTTCTACCGCGAACTCGGCTTCGACGAGCTGGACCGGGGCGAGGGCAACGCCGTGCTCTCCTCCGGGCCGACCCGGCTGGTGCTGCGCCGGGTGACCGGCGCCGCGCCGATCAGCCGCCGCCTGGTGCACGTCAACCTGGAGGTGGACGACATCCAGGGGGCGTACGAGCGGCTGCGCGACTCCGGCGTCCGGTTCACCTACGCGCCGCGCGTGGTCAACCGGGGCACCAAGCTGGAGGTGTGGGCGGCGGCCTTCCGCGACCCCGACGGCCACGGCGTCGCGCTGACGCAGTGGCGCACGCTGGCCGACGCCTGAGCTGTAGGCGGCGGCCGTCCTCAGCCGAGGATGACCCGCCGCACGTGCAGCGCGTACGCCCACACCAGCGCGAACATCACCCCGAGCGCGAACAGCGACCAGTGCAGCAGCCCGGAGAGCAGCAGCAGGCCCTGGATCACGGTGCCGGCGTGCCACGCCCAGGGGCGGCGCATCATGCCGGCGAGCACCACGCAGGCGACCGCCAGCGCCACGATCGCGCCGATCGCCGCGCCGCTCAGGTCACCGCCGACCACCCGGATCGGCTGGATGGCCAGCAGCAGCACCAGCGCCTCCAGCGACATGGTGCCGGCGCCCAGCCCGCGTACCGCCTTGTCCGGGTTCCGCAACCCCGACCGGCGGACGCCGTCGGGCTGCTCCGGGCCGGTCATCGCTTGAGCAGCCGGCGGGCGTCGGCCACTGTCACCACCGATCCGGTGACCAGCACGCCCACCCCGGACAGCTCGCCCGGCACGTCGGACTCGGCCTCCGCCACCGCCGCCTCGATGGCGTCCGGCATCTCCCGGGTCGCCTGCACCCGCTCCGGCCCGAAGATCTCCCGCGCCAGCTCGGCCAGCTCGTCCACGGGCATCGCCCGGGGCGAGCTGTTCTCCGCCACCACGATCGAGTCGAGCACCGGTTCGAGCAGTTCGAGCAGGCTCGCCGCGTCCTTGTCGCCGAGCACCGCCAGCACGCCGACGAGCTTGCTGAACGCGAACTCCTCCTGCACGGCGGCGACCGTGGCGGCCATGCCGTGCGGGTTGTGCGCGCCGTCGAGCAGCACCGTCGGGGCGGTACGCACCCGCTCCAGCCGGCCCGGCGAACTGGTCGCGGCGAAGCCCTCGCGGACCGCCTCGATGTCGAGCTGCCGCCGGGCCCCGGCACCGAGGAACGCCTCCACGGCGGCCAGCGCCACCGCCGCGTTCTGCGCCTGGTGTGCGCCGTGCAGCGGGATGAAGATCTCCTCGTACACCCCGCCCAGGCCCTGGATGGTCAGCACCTGGCCGCCGACCGCGACCGCGCGGCGCAGCACGCCGAACTCGGCGCCCTCGCGCGCGACGGTGGCGTTGACCTCGGCACAGCGCTCCAGGATCGGGCGGGCCGCCTCCTCCTCCTGCGCCGCCGCGATCACCGTGGCGCCGGGGTGGATGATGCCCGCCTTGTGCAGCGCGATGTCCTCGATCGTGTCGCCGAGCCACTCGGTGTGGTCCAGCCCGATCGGGGTGATCACGGCGACGCCGGCCTGGATCACGTTCGTCGCGTCCTCCGCGCCACCGAGCCCGACCTCCACCACCGCCACGTCGACGGGCGCGTCCGCGAACGTGGCGAACGCCAGCGCGGTGGTCATGTCGAAGTACGTCAGCGGCTCCGCGAACCGCTGGTCGACCAACTCGGCCAGCGGCGCGATCTCGCGGTACGTGGACACGAACCGATCCTCGCTCACCGGCTCGCCGTCCAGGCTGATCCGCTCCCGGACGGTCTCCAGGTGCGGGCTGGTGTAGCGGCCGGTGTGCAGCCCGAACGCCCGCAGCAGCGAGTCGATCATCCGGGCCGTCGAGGTCTTGCCGTTGGTGCCGGTCAGGTGAATCGACGGGTACGCCCGCTGCGGGCTGCCCAGCAGGTCGAGCAGGGTCTCGATCTTCTCCAGCTCGAAGCGCATGCGGGTGAAGCCGCGCGCGGTGAGCGCGGCGTCCACCTCGGCGAACGCGGTGCGGTCGGTGCGTTCGCTCATGAGGGAAGCGCCTCCAGGGCGGCGTCGATCCGGACCAGGTCCGCCTCGGCCACCGCCAGCCGTTCACGGATCTTCGCCACCACCGGCTCGGGCGCCTTGCCGACGAAGGCCGGATTGTCCAGCTTCGCCCGCGCCTGGGTGGCCTCCTTCTCGGCTGCCGCCCGGTCCTTGGTGAGCCGGGCGCGCTCGGCGGCCACGTCGATCGAGCCGCGGGTGTCCAGCGCGACGCTCACCGCGCCGGGCATGGCCAGCGTGGCGCTGGCCTGGAAGTCGTCGCCGGGCGCGTCGAGCCGGGCCAGCGCGCGGACCAGCGGCTCGTGCGCCGCGATGCCCGCGCCGGCCAGGCCGTCGAGCCGGGCGACGACCCGCTGGGTCGGCCGCAGCCCCTGGTCCGAGCGGAACCGCCGGACCTCGGTCACCACCCGCGCAAGGGTGGCGACCTCGCCCTCCGCGGCGTCGTCGATCAGGGTACGGTCGGCGACCGGCCAGGACGCCGTCAGCACCGTCTCGCCGCCGCTGAGCGCGGACCACAGCTCGTCGGTGACGAACGGGATGACCGGGTGCAGCAACCGCAGGAGCTGGTCCAGCACGTGCCCGAGCACCCGGCGGGTGGCGTCGGCGGCCGGGCCACCCTCGGCGAGCACCGGCTTGCTCAGCTCCACGTACCAGTCGCAGACGTCGTCCCACGCGAAGTGGTAGAGCAGGTCGCAGACCTTCGCGAACTCGTACGCCTCGAACTGCTCGTCCACCTCGGCGGTGACGTGCGCCAGCCGGGACAGGATCCACCTGTCGACGGTGGAGAGGTCAGCGGCGTCCGGCAGCGGGCCGTCGGTGTGCGCGCCGTTGAGCAACGCGAACCGGGTGGCGTTCCAGAGCTTGTTGCAGAAGTTGCGGGAGCCCTGGCACCACTCCTCGCTGACCGGCACGTCCTGGCCGGGGTTGGCGCCCCGGGCGAGCGTGAACCGGGTGGCGTCGGCGCCGAACCGGTCGATCCAGTCGAGCGGGTCCACCACGTTGCCGAACGACTTCGACATCTTCTTGCCGTGCTCGTCACGGACCATGCCGTGCAGCGCCACCACGTCGAACGGCTGCACACCGTCCATCGCGTACAGGCCGAACATCATCATCCGGGCGACCCAGAAGAACAGGATGTCGTAGCCGGTGACCAGCACGCTGGTCGGATAGAACTTCGCCAGGTCCGGAGTCTGCTCCGGCCAGCCGAGCGTGGAGAACGGCCAGAGGCCGCTGGAGAACCAGGTGTCCAGCACGTCCTCGTCCTGCCGCCAGCCCTCGCCGGACGGCGGCTCCTCGTCCGGCCCGACGCAGACGATCTGACCGTCCGGGCCGTACCAGACGGGGATGCGGTGGCCCCACCAGAGCTGGCGGGAGATGCACCAGTCGTGCATGTTGTCGACCCAGGCGAAGTAGCGCTTGGCCAGCTCGGCCGGCTCGATCTTCACCCGGCCGTCGCGCACCGCGTCGCCCGCCGCCTTCGCCAGCGGCGCGGTGTTGACGAACCACTGCAACGACAGCCGCGGCTCGACTGTCGTCTTGCACCGCGAGCAGTGCCCCACGGCGTGCAGGTACGGCCGCTTCTCGGCCACGATCCGGCCCTGCTCGCGCAGTGCCGCGACGATCGCCGGGCGGGCCTCGTACCGGTCCAGGCCCTCGAACGGGCCGGGCGCCGTGATGACGCCGCGCTCGTCCATGATCGTCAGCGCCGGCAGGTCGTGCCGCTGGCCGATCTCGAAGTCGTTCGGGTCGTGCGCCGGGGTCACCTTGACCATGCCGGTGCCGAAGCTCGGGTCGACGTGCTCGTCGGCGACGATCGGGATCCGCCGGTCGGTGAGCGGCAGCTCCACCTCGGTGCCGATCAGGTGCCGGTAACGCTCGTCGTCCGGGTGCACCGCCACCGCGGTGTCACCGAGCATGGTCTCCGCCCGGGTGGTCGCCACCACGACCTCGTCGCCGTAGCGGATCGAGACCAGCTCGCCCTCGTCGTCGGTGTGCTCCACCTCGATGTCGGACAGCGCGGTGAGGCAGCGCGGGCACCAGTTGATGATCCGGTTGGCCCGGTAGATGAGCCCGTCGTCGAAGAGCTTCTTGAACATGGTCTGCACGGCCCGGGACAGGCCCTCGTCCATGGTGAACCGCTCGCGGTCCCAGTCGACCGCGTCGCCCAGCCGGCGCATCTGGCCGAGGATCGCGCCGCCGGACTCGGCCTTCCACTGCCAGACCCGCTCGACGAACTTCTCCCGACCGAGGTCGTGGCGGGACAGCCCTTCGCCGGCGAGCTGCCGCTCGACCAGGTTCTGGGTGGCGATGCCGGCGTGGTCCATGCCCGGAAGCCAGAGCGCCTCGTATCCCTGCATCTTCTTGCGCCGGGTGAGCGCGTCCATGAGCGTGTGCTCGAACGCGTGGCCCATGTGCAGCGAGCCGGTGACGTTCGGCGGCGGGATGACGATGGTGAACGGCGGCTTCTCGCTGTCCGCCGACGCCCGGAAGTGCCCGCCGGCTACCCACTGCTCGTACCGTCGCTGCTCTACCTCGCCGGGCTGGTACTGGCCGGCGGGGGTCGGGGCGTCGGGGCGTCGGGCATCCAGTCTCTCGGTCACCCTGAAAGTCTACGGAGCGCTTTCGGGGACCCGACGTGCACCACCTGTGATTCGCGTACGGTGGCGGTCATGTCCGACGCGCATCTCACCGAGCGTCCGGTCGACGGGGGTTCCGATCCGGTCGAGCTGACCGAAGAGCCGATCGAGCTGAGCCGCCGCGATCCCGCGCAGGAGCCCGAACGCCGCCCCGTCTCGCGGCGTCGGAAGATCATCATGGCTGCCCTGCTCGCGGCCGGGCTGGCCGGCGCCGGCGCGCTCGGGCTGGGCGGCTGGCGGGTGCTCCAGCAGAAGGACACCACGCTCGGCCAGCCCGCCGAGGTGGCCGGGCTGGTGCGGGACGACAGCGAGCGGGCCCGCAGCACAGCCGACTACCTGCGCGACGGGCTGGCCGCCGACATCGAGCTGGACCGCGGCTTCGGCGCCGTCTACTCCGACCGCGGGGACGCGAAGCGCTCGGTGCTGCTGTTCGGCGGCACCACGCTGCTCTGGCAGCCCGAACGCGACCTGGACACCCTGTTCGGTCTGATGGCCGACGAGACCGGCCGGGTGGCCGGGCTGCGCGAGGTGGATGCTGGCCGCCTGGGCGGCGTGATGAAGTGCGGCACGACGAGCGGCGACGGCGGCGACTTCGCGGTGTGCGGGTGGGCCGACCACGGCAGCGTGGTGATGGGCATGTTCCCGGGCCGCCGGGTCGACGACGCGGCGGCGCTGTTCCGCGACATCCGCGAGTCCGTCCAGAGCCGCTGAGCCCGCTCGTCCGGGAGCCGGCTCCGGCCGGCTTTCCGGCTGGACGCAATTCAGGGCCACCCCGTGTGGGGTGGCCCTGAATGAAAGATTGTCCGGCGGTGTCCTACTCTCCCACACCCTCCCGAGTGCAGTACCATCGGCGCTGGAGGGCTTAGCTTCCGGGTTCGGAATGTTACCGGGCGTTTCCCCTCCGCCATGACCGCCGTAACTC
>NZ_WBKS01000150.1:0-13021 GCF_008868145.1 Micromonospora sp. AMSO1212t | reverse complement strand
GAGTGCGCGTGGGGCGCAAGCTGGGACGGGAATTACCTGTCCGGCACAATTCGCGCAGCTGTTTCCAAGCAATTCCGCCGAAGGCACCACGGCGCGATCCCGGGCCTACAGAATGTGGGCGAGAGGGTTCGGAAATGGGGGGCGAAATATGTTTGCGAGGCGCCGACTGACGCTTTTCGCGATGACCGTCGCAGCCGCGCCACTGGCGGTCGGCGCGTGTACCGCCGGCCCGAAGTCGGTGGCGAAGCGGGCCGAGACCGCACCGCCGTCGGTCTCCGTGTCGCCGGCCGACCGTACCCGGGACGTGCCGATCAGCGCGGAGGTGGGGACGAAGGTCAGCAACGGCAAGGTGACAGCCGTCAAGCTGACCGACGACAAGGGCAACGCCGTGCCGGCCCAGCCGCGTGAGGACGGCTCCGGCTGGGTGCCGGACCGGCCACTCGCCAATTCCCGGACGTACACCGCGGAGGTGACCGCGACCGGCGATTCGGGCAGGACCGCCACGCAGAAGACGACGTTCACGACGATGGCCAAATCCACCAAACCGGCCGTCACCAGCGAATTGTATTTCCGGCCGAATCAGACGTACGGGACGGCGATGCCGGTCGTGCTCGGATTCGACCCGCCGATTCCCGAGAAGGCCCGCGCGGACGTCCAGCGCCGGCTGTTCGTGAAGACCGACCCGCCGCAGCCGGGCACCTGGTCCTGGGTGGCCGACGGCAAACAGGCCGAGTACCGCGCGCCGGACCGGTGGAAGCCGGGCACGAAGATCAGCGTGCGCAGCGCGTTGCAGGGGCTGCCCATCGGCAAGGACGCGATCGGCGACTCCGACCGGGTTGCGAGCGCCAAGGTCGGCCGCCAGGTGACGCTCGACATCGACAACGGGACCAAGCAGATGACCGTCTACCAGGACGGCAAGGTGCTCAAGAGGATCCCGGTGAGTCTGGGCAAGTCGAGCACGCCGACGTCCAGCGGCAACATGGTGATCATGGAGAAGCACGAGCACACCACGTTCGACACCCGTGGTGAGCCCAACGGCGGCTACGTGGTCGACGTGGACGACGCCCAGCGGCTGACCTGGGGCGGCGAGTTCATCCACTCGGCGCCGTGGTCGGAGGGGGACCAGGGGAGCACGAACGTCTCGCACGGCTGCACCAACGTCTCGGCCACCGCCGCGGACTGGCTGATGGGCTTCACGCAGGTCGGTGACCTGGTGACGGTCAAGGGCACCGAGGTGAAGCTCGACCAGGGCAACGGCTTCACCGCCTGGAACGTCGGCTGGGACGAGTTCGCCAAGGGCAGCGCGTTGCCCGTACCGGCGGGGCTGAAGCCCACGCAGAGCGCCACGCCGCACCCGGGCGCGGTGGCCGGCGGGTCGTCACCGGCCCCGGCCCCCTCGCGGAGCAACAGCGGCGGCTGAACCTGGGGAGGAACGGCTACGGGGCCGGCCCGCGTCCGCGCGGCCGGCCCCGCGTCGTGCTCAGTCCAGGTCGACGCGGGCCACCCCGGTCGCGGTCAGGCTGCCCAGCCAGAGGGTGCGGCCGTGTTGCCGCACGCCGGTGACCATCGGGTACGCCCCGCTCGGGCCGTGCAGCGTGCGCAGCACCCGGCCGGTGCCGTCGACCAGCGCGACCAGCCCGTAGCGGCGCGGCTGCGGCTGCACCGCGCCGGGTAGCAGGGCCACGATCTGCCGCACCCGGGGATGCGGCAGCAGCCGTTCCATGGCGCGGAGCCGAGGGCTGGGCAACGCGACCCAGTAGGTGCCGTCGCCGACCGCGGAGACGTTGTCCGGGTACGCGGGCAGGTCGGTCAGCACCGTGGCCCGCCCGCTCGGCAGGTCCACCCGGAGCAGCCGGTGGGTGGCGGTCTCGGCGAGCATCAGCGCCGACTCGTCCGGGGTCAGCGCGAGCCCGTTGGGGAAGTAGAGCCCGTCCGCGACCACGTCGGTGCGCCCGCTGCGCCTGTCGTACGCGAGGACCCGCCCGTTGGGCCGGTGCTCCAGCAGGTCACGCTTCCAGTGCGAGAGCGGGAACCGGTCGGACGAGTCGGTGAAGTAGACGGTGCCGTCGCGCGCCACCGCCGCGTTGTCGGCCAGGTGCACCGGCGGCGCGGTGCCGGTCAGCTCGTGCACACGGCCGGCCGGGTCGACCCGCAGCAGCCCTCGGTACGCGTCGCAGACCAGCAACCCGCCGTCGACCGGATCGCGCTCGATGCCCAGCGGCCGTCCGCCGGTCTCGGCCAGCAGCGTCGGCGGTGTGCCGGGCGGGGAGTCGGACGGCCACCACCAGAGCCGGCCGTCCTCGTCGCCGCTGACCACCCGGCCGTCGCCGTCGACCACCACGTCCTCCGGGCCGTGCCCGCCGGGTGGCAGCGGCAGCAGGTCGGCCCGGTCGAGCCGGGTGTCCGCGGGCGCCCAGGGGCCGGTGAGCGGCGGCGGCACTGTCGCCGGCTCGCGGACCGGCCGGATCAGCAGGGGCACACGCGGGCGGGGTACGACCATCGGCTCATTGTGGCCCGGACGCGTCGCGCTGGGCAGTCCCCGACGGCGTTTCGCCGCTTCCCGTGCGGCGTGGCGTGGCGGCTGCGGGATGACCCTGAGACGGCTCGGGGTCGGTTCCCGGACACTACCCGGAACACCCGCCGCGAGGTCCGGAAATGTCGGTGGGGCCGGGTAGGTTTGGCCGCATGGTACACAGCGTTGAGCGCTTCCACGTGGCGATGGACGTGCACGATCACGTGGTCGAGCTGCGCCCGGTCGGCGAGATCGACATCGCCTCCGTGACGGCTTTCCGGGCAGCGCTCTGGGCGGCGCCGGCCCGGCCGGTGCTGCGGGTCGACCTGTCCGGTGTGCGGTTGCTCTCCGCCGCCGGTGTCCGCGCGCTGGTCGCCACCCACCTGCGGGTCCGGGCCCGCGGTGGCGAGCTGGTGCTCACCGACCCCGACCCGGTGGTGGCCCGGGTGCTGCGGGTGACCGGCCTGCACCGGGTGCTCCCGGTGCGCTGCTCCGACCGCTCGCAGGACCTGTCCGGCCGCTCCCACGAGCTGGTGGCCTGCGCGGCCTGAGCAGACGTCGGCCGCCGGCGCGAGCGCCGACGGCCGACGTGGACGGCGCTGCGCTCAGCGCACGCCGAGCAGGTCCACCACGAAGACGAGCGTCTCGTTCGGCTTGATGACGCCAGCCGCGCCCCGGGCGCCGTAGCCCAGGTGCGGCGGGATGGTGAGCCGGCGCCGGCCGCCCACCTTCATGCCCACGACGCCCTGGTCCCAGCCGGCGATGACCTGGCCGCCGCCGAGCGGGAACTCGAACGTCTCACCCCGGTTCCACGAGGCGTCGAACTCGCGGCCGTTCGAGTGGGCCACGCCCACGTAGTGCACGCTCACCACTTGGCCCTGGCGGGCCTCCGGGCCGTCGCCGACGGTGATGTCCTCGACGACGAGATCGGCGGGCGGCGCGCCCTCGATCGGGCCGACCTCGGGCTTGTCCATGAGCGGTCTCCTCGGATGCTGACGGTGTGGTCACAGTCGATCCTGCCGGATCGCGACCGGCCGATACGCGCCGGTCCCCGCACACCGGCGTGGCGGGGACACGAAAGGGGGCGGGCATCGCCTGTCGGCGACGCCCGCCCCGGGGCGAGCTGGTCACTTCAGCCAGGGGAGACGCTGGACCAGGGGGAGCCTCGCCCAGACCCGGCCGAGGCCGAGGGTGTTGCCGGCGCCCACCAGGGCCAGGCCGGCCAGCAGGCCCGCGTAGATGAGGTGGTCGTCCATGAAGGGGTTGTTCGCCGGGGGCAGCACGGCCGTCCACATCAGGACCAGGAGCAGCCCGCCCGCGACGGCGGCGATCCGGATGCCGATGCCGAGCATCACGGCGACACCGATGCCGAGGAGGCCGAGCATGAACAGCCAGTCCGCCCAGGCCGCGCCGGCCAGGTTCTGGTAGAAGCCGGCGAAGGGGCCCTCCACCGCGTTGCCCAGGAAGCCCTTGGTGGGGCTGCCGCCGTTGATCCAGGCGTTCTTCGCCGGGGTCTCGTGGCCGAGGCCGAACATCTTGTCGAGGAAGGCCCAGAGGAACACCCAGCCCAGGGCGAGCCGCAGTCCGGCCCAGACGTACCGGGTGGCCTTCTGGCGGGTGGTCTCGGTGTGCGCCGCCGGAGCGATGGTGGCGGCGGGGGTCCGCTTCACGGCGGGGGTCCGCTCGATTGTCGCGGTCATGGTCTCCACGTCCCTTCCTGTGCCTCGCACCGCGCTTCCCGGTGGCACATTCATTTCACCGCCGCGCGGCGCCCGGGAGCAGGGCCGAGAGGTGCCCTCGTGACCGGGTCATTGGTCCCGTCCGTACCCGGTCCGGTCGGCCCGTGGCAGCCGGTCCGCCGGCCCTGACCAGGGCACCCGCCGGCCGCCTACCGTCGCAGGTGGAGGCCCGGCACGAGGAGGTCGTGATGAGGACGTGGCAGGTGGCCGACGTGATGACCAGGGACGTCGCGACGGTGACGGAGGAGACGCCGTACCGCGAGGTCGTTGACGTGCTGGTCCGGCAGCGGATCAGCGGCGTGCCGGTGGTGGACTCGTTCCGCCGGGTGCTCGGGGTGATCTCCGAGGCGGACCTTCTGCACAAGGTGGAGCGGTCCGGCCACCCGGACGAACGGCGGGTCTTCGAGGGGCGGCGCCGCCGTACCGCGCGGGAGAAGGCGGGCGCGCTCGTCGCCCGGGACCTGATGACCGCCCCCGCGGTCACCACGCACGAACGGGCGTCGCTCGCGGCGACCGCCCGGCTGATGGACCACGAGGCGGTCAAGCGGCTCCCGGTGCTGGACGACCTGGGCCGGCTGGCCGGCATCGTCACCCGCGGTGACCTGCTACGTGTGCACCTGCGTACCGACGCGGAGATCCGCGAGGAGGTCGTGCACGAGGTGCTGTACCGGGTGCTGTCGGTGCGCGACGGCCTGGTCACGGTCCAGGTCCGCGGCGGCGAGGTCACCATGGACGGGCGGCTGGACCGGCGCAGCGCCGTCGAACTCGCCGGCCGTCTCGCCGCCCAGGTCGCGGGCGTGGTCGCGGTGCACAACACGATCGGGTACGACGTGGACGACACCACGCTGATGGAGCTGGACCCGGTGCACGCCACCCCGGTCGCCTGAGCGCCGCCACCCGGGCCCCCCGGTCAGGCAGGGCCCGGCACGGCGAGCTGGGCGGCGAGCAGCGCCGGTGCCTCGGCCAGCGACGGGCCGTACCAGGTGAGGTGCCGGCCGGACACCAGCGCCGCCGGCACGCCGGGGAACGCCTCCGGCCCGTCGTCGGCGGTGAACCGGTACGGCTCGTCGGGCAGCACCACCAGGTCCGGCGTCCGGGCGCGCAGCGCGTCCAGGCTCGGCCGGGGATAGCGTTCCGCGTCGTCGGCCCAGCCGTTGCGGACACCGAGCCGGGCCAGCACGTCCCCGGCGAACGTGTCCCGCCCCAGCACCACCCACGGCCGCCGCCACACCGGCACCACGGCGGTGCGGACCCGTCCCGGCGCGGGTAGCGCGGCCCACGCGCGGCGGGCCGAGCGCAGCCACGGCGGCTCGGCCGGCGCACCGAGCGCGACCACCAGCTCACCGAGCTGGTCGAGCGCCTCCGGCACGGTACGCGGGAAGGTGACCCGGACCGGCACCCCGGCCGAGCGCAGCGCCTCGGCGTCGGCCAGCCGGTTCTCCTCCTCGTTGAGCAGCACCAGATCCGGCTCCAGCGCGAGCACCCGGTCCAGGTCCGGGTACTTCGTACCGCCGACCCGGGCGACGTCCAGCCCTTCCGGATGGGTGCACCAGTCGGTCGCCCCGACCAGCACCTCCGGGCGGGTGGCCGCGACCGCCTCGGTCAGCGACGGCACCAGCGACACCACCCGCACCGCGTCTCCTCCCCTCGAGCCGGACCGGCCGGTCAGTGGGCCGGCGCGGCCACGGCGTCGGCGGTCTCCGTCGGCAGGCCCGCCACCGGCACGCCCTTGCGTGCCGCCCAGTCGACCGCCGCGCGCAGGTCCGCCGTGGGCAGCGGCCGCCGGGTGGTCACCCCGACCGCCGCGTGCACGGTGTACGCCATGAACGGGTACGAGCGGGCCAGCGCGCCGATCGCGTCGTGCAGCCGGCGTACCACCTCCAGCGCTGCCGGCTCGTCGAGCCCCGGCAGGAGGAGCTGGAACTCGTTCTCGGTGACGCGCAGCGCGCGGTCGACCGGCCGCAGCACGGCGGTGATCGCGGTGAGCACGGCGTGCCCCTCCCGGGCGACACCGCGGCGGCCGAAGCGTTCCGGCGAGCCGGGCGGCGCGTCCACCCGCAGGCCGACCAGCGCCACCGGCAGCGTGCCGGAGGCGGTCACCCCGTCCGCGCCGGACCACCGGGCCAGGCCGGGTTCGTCCAGCATCGTCTCGGCCGGCTCGACCGGCTGGTTGTTCCGGTCGCCGCGGCGGGCCAGCAGCCGCAGTGCCGCCTCGGCGCGCGGTTCGCCCGGCCCGGCCGGGATGTCCCGCACCCGGGCGATCGCCTCGTCCAGCGCGTTACGTGCCGCGGCGGGCAGCCGCTCGGCGAGCTGTTCGCGCAGCCGGATCGCCTCGTGCAGCGCCTCGTCGCGGCGGAAGCCCCAGCGCCCCTCGAACAGGCGGCCGGACTCCAGCGTCGGCGTGGGCGCCACCTCGGCCCGGTCGTGTGCGACGACTGTGGCGCCGAAACGCGGGCTCAGCGCCACCACCGTCCACTCCCGGGCGAGCGCCTCCGCCTCGTCCAGCGCCACGCCGTAGGCGCCCTCGGGCAGGTCGGACGGCGGTCCGCCGACCATCGCCACCACCGTCACGGCGGCGCGGCCGGCGATGCGCCGGTAGACCTCGCGCTCCCGGGCGAAGTACGGCAGCCGCTGGAACAGCGCGAGCACGACGAGCGGGCCGTCCTCGGCCTCGGCGAGCGCGGCGCGTTCGATGGCGTGGGAGACGGCGACGAGGCTGCGTTTGGTGAACTGTTCCGGGGTCCGTCCGCTGGGCACGGGCAGAGCCTAGAGGGACGGGCGCGGTAGCGCACCGGTCGGCCGGACCGGTCGCGCCGCAGCGCCTACACTCGGACGTCGGCCGGGCGAGGGGGATCGGGGCGAGATGACTAGCACAGGCAGCGTGACCGCCTCCTGGCTGCGGCCGGTCCCGCCCGGCGTCGCGCCGTCCCTGGTCCGTGCCGGCCACGTCGGCCACGGCAGGCGGCGGCTCGGCGAGATGGTGCAGGGCCGCCCGCCGGGGGTCACCGGCAGCCAGTGGAGCACCGCCGGGCGGGCGTCGCTCGACCTGGTGGTCTGCGCCGCCGACACCGGGCTGCCGCGCTTCGCGGTGCGCTTCACCGCGCCCGTCCCCGACGGATCGCCCGCCCGGCGGTCCGAACGGCTGACCGACGCGGTCTGCGCCGCCGTCGGCCTGCCGTTGCTGCGCGTCGAGTCGCCGGCGTTGGGCGGCGCGGAGCAGGTCCGCCGGTTCGCCGAGTACGTGCTGGACGCGCGGGCCTACGCCGACGGCACCGACCCGGACGGCGGCGACGCGGTCGGCTTCCGGGACATCATCGGCCGCCTGCCGGACGGCCGGCAGGGGCCGGTGAACGACCTGGGCGCGCTGGCCCGGGTCGAGGCGGTCGAGGCGTACGTGGCGGGCCGGATCGCCGATCCGATCGTGCGCGGCCTGCACGTGCGCTGGACAGACGGCCCGGCGGAGGGCTGGGCCTGGGCCGAGGTGCGGTCCGGCCGCTGCCTGCTGGAGCGGGTCCGGCTGGCCTCGCGCGGCTTCTCCTGCGGCGTCGAGCCGGGGCGGCTCGCCGAGGACCTGGCCGTGGTGGCGCTGGGGGAGCGGCTGCGTGACCTCGACGGCGCCGCGCCGTCCCTGCTGGACCGTGACGAGCTTCTCCGGCGGGTACGCGCGCTGGCCGCGCGGCGGGACTCCTTCGACGGCGGGTTCGCCTTCGACCATCTCTGCGCCGACTGAGCCGTCCTCGCCGGCGAGGACGGCGACTTTCGATTTTTTTCCGATCTCCGGTTGAACCTTCGCCGACGGCGCTCCGTACCTCATCGGGAATGGATGCAGGTCTTCCCCGCCGCGCCCGGACGGCGCGGAGACGGTGCGGAAAGGGCATCGTCGGCCATTGACGTGCGACTGAGCGTCGCAGTGATCTCACACCCCGAATTCGTCGGTCCGCCGGGATCACCAGTCAACTACCGGATCGAGAAGGAGAGCAATTCGATGCGCAGGTCCACACGGGCGCGCCGGTCATCCGGTAACGCGCGGAGCAAGCGGTTGCTGGCGGTGGTCGGCACGCTCGCGGTCTTCGGCGGCATCGTCGCCGTCACCCAGATCTCGTCCGCCCAGGACCGGCGGACGACCACCCGCGCCGCGTCGGCGTCCTGCGTGCCCGCGAGCCCGGGGGCGACCGCCCCGAACGGCCAGGGCAGCACCACCCGTACCTGGCAGAACGGCCGCTGGGTCCGCAGCCACTGGGGCGACGGCCAGATGTCACCGGCCGAGTGCCAGCAGACCAACGCGGGCGGCGCCGGCGCCGGCACCCCGACCGTGGCCTGCCCGGACGTCCGTGGCCGGCTGCCGCAGGTGCCCGACCGGGCCCGCGCCGAGGTGGACCGCACCCTGGCGCTGCTGGAGTCCCAGATCGCCGACGCGAACCGGCGGCTCGCCGCGGAGGGGCGCAACGGCGGCGACTTCATCAACAACGCGATCCTGCGTCCGCTCGCGGACAAGCGGACCGCGGCGCTCAACCGGATCGCCACCGCCATCGGCCGGGTCGCCCAGCGCCCGCAGGGCCTGGACCAGCTCGCCCAGTGCGCGCTGACCGACACTCCCGGCAACAACGGGGGCCAGAACGGCGGCAACAACGGAGGCCAGAACGGCGGCAACAACGGCGGCAACAACGGCGGCGGGAACAACAACGGCGGTGGCCAGAACAACGGCGGCGGCAACGGCCTGAACGTGCTCGCCAAGGACTGCTCCGACAGCCAGCTTCAGGCCCACGACGGTTTCCAGAACGGCAACCGGTGCGTGAGCACCGCGTTCGGTGAGGTGGGCGCCGCGGCGAACAACCCGTCGCTGCTGATCACGCAGTTCCCGAACCAGGTGCGGCGCAACCAGCCGTTCACGCTCCGGGTCACCACCAAGAACCTGGTGCGGGACCGCTTCCTCGCCGCCGGCCAGGGCGGCTACTACCTGGAGAGCTCGCTGCTCAACGGTGAGGGCCTGGTGCGCGGACACTTCCACACCGCCTGCCGGATGCTCGGCAGCAACCGGCAGCCCCCGAACCCGCAGGACGTGCCGGCCTTCTTCGTCGCCACCGAGGACGGGCGCGGCGGCAACCAGCCGGACGACGTGCTGATTCAGATCCCGGGCCTGGCGCAGTCGGGCGTGGCGCAGTGCGCGGTCTGGGCCGGTGACGGCTCGCACCGCATCCCGATGATGGAGCGGGCAAACCAGACCCCCGCCATCGACGTGGTGCGCATCCGGGTCAACTGAGCGGACGAACGGCCGCGGCCGTCCGGGGACTCCTCCGGGCGGCCGCGGCCGTTTCGCGTATGGGCGCGGTGGGAGCCGATCCTGGAGGAAATTTCATGCCGGTGGTATCCGGTCGGATGAAAAGCAGCAACCGTAGAAAGCCGATCGGGGCCACACCGATTTCTCAGCGTGACCCCGGGATGCCCGACGGTGAACCGGTGGCGGTCAGCGGTTCTTGTACGCCTCGACCACGGACACCGGGATGCGGCCGCGCTCGGAAATCTCGAACCCGTTCTTGGCGGCCCATTCCCGGATGGCGCGGTTCTGCTCGCGGTCCATTCCCGAGGTGCTCGGCCGGGTGGTGCGGCGGGCGCCGCGGGTGACCTCGGGCGCTCCCCGGCCGATTCGCCTGCCAGCGCTGATGTACGGATCCAGCGCCTTGCGCAGGACGCCCGCGTTCTCGTCGGAGACGTCGATCGTGTACGCCACGCCGTCCAGGCTGAACTCGACGGTCCGATCGGCCTTTCCGCCGTCGAGGTCGTCGGTCAGAACGGTGATTACTTTCCTTGCCATCGCCATTACTCCCTGTGTCGGGCGGGGTGTGGCTAAGAGTTTGACCTACCGCGCGGTAATTCCGCAACAATAGCCGCCTTCTCCATTCGGCGGGTCGCGGTAAACGGTCCCGCCATTGGGTGCGCAGCGCGGGAACGTGGCGCTCCGGAGTGGCGCGGGTCACAACCCGGAACAAGGGACACGTTTTGTTACTTGAGCCAGACACGCTCAATCAACGTGATGGCAGGTGTTCGATGGCAACTCTTCCGGTACTTCCCCTGACCGACGCCGTCCTGCTGCCCGGGATGGTCATCCCGGTGACCCTCGACCCGACGACCCAGGCCGCCGTCGACGCGGCGCGCGCCACCGGCGACAAGGAACTGCTGGCCGTACCCCGCATCGACGGCGAGTACGGCTCCGTCGGCGTGGTCGCCACGATCGAGAAGGTGGGCCGGCTGCCCAGCGGCGAGCCGGCGGCGGTCATCCGTGGTCTGGCCCGGGCCCGCATCGGCTCCGGCGTGCCCGGGCCCGGCGCCGCGCTCTGGGTCGAGGCGACCACACTCGACGAGCCCGCACCGGCGGGCCGCGCCCGGGAACTCGCCCGCGAGTACCGCGCGCTCATGACGTCCGTGCTGCAGCAGCGCGGCGCCTGGCAGGTGATCGACGCGATGGAGCGGATGACCGACCTGTCCGAGCTGGCCGACTCGGCCGGCTACGCGCCCTGGCTCAGCCTGGCGCAGAAGACCGAGCTGCTCGCCGCGCCGGACGTCACCGCCCGGCTGGAACTGCTCGTCGGCTGGGTGCGGGAACACCTGGCCGAGCAGGAGGTCACCGAGCAGATCAACAGCGACGTACGCGAGGGGCTGGAGAAGTCCCAGCGCGAGTTCCTGCTCCGCCAGC
Organism: Micromonospora sp. AMSO1212t; assembly: GCF_008868145.1. Lineage (NCBI taxonomy): Bacteria > Bacillati > Actinomycetota > Actinomycetes > Micromonosporales > Micromonosporaceae > Micromonospora > Micromonospora sp. AMSO1212t. The sequence continues at coordinate 2,079 of NZ_WBKS01000150.1, read as the reverse complement.
AGCTCGCCGCGATCCGCAAGGAACTCGGTGAGGACGAGCCGGACGGCTCCGCCGACTACCGCTCCCGGGTGGAGTCCGCCGAGCTGCCGGAGAACGTGCGCGAGGCGGCGATGCGCGAGGTCGGCAAGCTGGAACGAGCAAGCGACGCCTCACCCGAGGCGGGCTGGATCCGTACCTGGCTGGACACCGTCCTGGAGATGCCGTGGAACACGCGTACCCAGGACAACACCGACCTGACCGCGGCGCGGGCCGTGCTCGACGCCGACCACGCCGGCCTGGCCGACGTGAAGGACCGCATCCTGGAGTACCTCGCGGTGCGCAACCGGCGCGCGGAGCGCAACCTCGGCGTGGTCGGCGGACGCGGCTCCGGCGCGGTGCTGGCCCTGGCCGGCCCGCCCGGTGTCGGCAAGACCAGCCTCGGCGAGTCGGTCGCCCGGGCGCTGGGCCGCAACTTCGTCCGTGTCTCCCTCGGCGGTGTGCGGGACGAGGCGGAGATCCGGGGCCACCGGCGCACCTACGTCGGCGCGCTGCCCGGCCGGATCGTGCGGGCGCTGCGCGAGGCCGGCTCGATGAACCCGGTCGTGCTACTCGACGAGGTCGACAAGCTGGCCGCCGGCTACGCCGGCGACCCGGCCGCGGCCCTGCTGGAGGTGCTCGACCCGGCGCAGAACCACACGTTCCGCGACCACTACCTCGAGGTCGACCTCGACCTGTCCGACGTGCTGTTCCTGGCCACCGCCAACGTGGTCGAGGCGGTCCCCGGCCCGCTGCTGGACCGGATGGAGCTGGTCGCGCTGGACGGCTACACCGAGGACGAGAAGGTCGCCATCGCCCGGGACCACCTGCTGCCCCGGCAGCGGGAACGGGCCGGGCTGACCACCGACGAGGTCACCGTCGCCGACGACGCGCTGGCGCTGATCGCGGGCGAGTACACCCGGGAGGCCGGCGTCCGGCAGCTCGAACGGGCCCTCGCGAAGATCCTGCGCAAGGTCGCCGTCGCGCTCGCCACGGACTCCGCGCCGGTGCGCGTCGACGCCGGCAACCTGGCCCGCTACCTGGGCCGGCCGAAGTTCACCCCGGAGTCCGCCGAGCGGACGGCCGTACCGGGCGTGGCGACCGGCCTGGCCGTCACCGGCGCCGGTGGCGACGTGCTGTTCATCGAGGCCACCACGATGGAGGGCGAGCCGGGGCTGACGCTCACCGGTCAGCTCGGCGACGTGATGAAGGAGTCCGCGCACATCGCGTGGTCGTACCTGCGGTCGAACGGACGGCGGTACGGCCTGGACCCGAACGCCCTGGCCGGGCGGCGGATCCACCTGCACGTCCCGGCGGGCGCGGTACCCAAGGACGGCCCGAGCGCCGGCATCACCATGGTGACCGCGCTGGCGTCCCTGGTGACCGGGCGGCCGGTGCGGCCCGAGTTCGGGATGACCGGCGAGGTGACGCTCTCCGGCCGGGTGCTGCCGATCGGCGGGGTGAAGCAGAAGCTGCTCGCCGCGCACCGGGCCGGTCTCACCGAGGTGATCATCCCGAAGCGCAACGAGCCGGACCTGGACGACCTGCCGGCGCAGGTGCGGGAGGCGCTGACCGTGCACACCCTGTCCGACGTGGCGGACGTGCTCGCGCTGGCGCTGCGCCCGGTCGAGATCGGCACGGAGTCGCTGGACGGCCCGGCGCTCGCCGCGGCCTGACGACCGTCGCCCCGGCCACCGTGCGTACGGTGGCCGGGGCGACGTCGTGCCGGCCCGCGGGTCGCGTCGGGCTCAGGGGCGGTCGCGCCGCTCGTAGCCCCGCTCGCGGCGCTCGCCCGGCCCGTCGCCGTCGCGGTCCCGGCGTACCGTCGCCTTGCGCCCCTTGATGGTGGTGCCCCGCAGCCCGGCGATGATCTCGTCGGCCACCGCCTGCGGCACCTCGACCAGGGAGAACCGGTCGGCGATCTCGATCGAGCCGATGTCCCGGCCGTTGATCCGGGTCTCCCCGGTGATCGCGCCCACCAGGTCCTGCGGCCGCACCCCGGCCCGCCGGCCCAGCCCGATGAAGACCTGGGTGGTGCCGCCGGTGCGCGGCCGCAGGGCCTGG